>NZ_JBFAJA010000025.1:0-127780 GCF_040654975.1 Dactylosporangium sp. NPDC050588
AGCTTCGCGTTGTCGAGGATCGCGGTGAAGTGTTCGACCGTGAGGTGCTCCGGGAAGAGCCGCGGCGGGAACCGGAACACCTCGTGCGTCGGGGTCAGCGCCGTGACGAGCACCCAGTACACGGGCCCGAAGGCGAAGATGCCGATCAGTGCGACCGTGGTGGCAGGACCGAACAGCCGGCCCGCACGGCGCTTGCGGACCACGTCCTTCGGCGGGACGACCGCCGGCGACTCCTTGACCAGCGTGGGTGCGCTCATGCCGGCTCACCCCGCTCGGAGACCCGCACGTAGACCACGACGAGGGCGAGGATCAGCACCAGCCACAGGGCGCCGAGGGCGCTGGCCTTGCCGAGGTCGAAGGCCTTGAACGCGGTGTCGTAGACCGCGACCGCGAACGTCGTCGTGGAGCCCGCCGGGCCGCCGTTGGTGAGCACGTAGATCATGTCGAAGTGCTGCACGTTCCAGATCACCTCCAGCAGCACGACGATGCCGAGGATCCCGCGCAGGTGCGGCAGCGTCACGTGCCAGAAGCGGTTGACCGCCCCGGCGCCGTCGAGTGCCGCCGCCTCGTGCAGCGCCGCCGGGACGGTCTGCAGCCCGGCGAGCAGCATCACCATGATCCAGGGGAAGCTCGCCCAGCTCTTGGCCACGATGACGGCGGCCATCGCCGTGCCGGGGCTGCCGAGCCAGACGATCGGCTCGTCGATCAGGTGCAGCTGGGTCAGCAGGCCGTTGAGCAGTCCGTAGTTGGCGTTGAAGATCCACATCCAGACGAACGACACGACGACGCCGGGAATGACCCACGGCATCAGGAACAGCCCGCGCAGCACCGCCCGGCCTCTGAGTCGCGTGTTGAGCGCCAGCGCGAGGGCGAAGCCGATGACGACGGGCACGACGGTCGAGCCGACGGTGAAGACGACCGTGTGCTCCAGGACCGGCCAGAAGTTGCGCTCCAGCACCTCGGCGAAGTTGTCGAAGCCGGCGAAGGAGCGGCCCGGCAGCACCAGGCTCTGGTTGAACAGGCTGGTGGACAGGGACCCGATCAGCGGATACAGCACGACCGCGCCGAGCAGCGCGAGCGCCGGCAGGGTCAGCAGGAACCCGAACGTCCGGTCCTTCACAGCGACACCGCGCTCGGGTGGTGCGCCGGCCCGACATAGCCGAGGCCGATGCTGATCGAGTCGGCCGCTTCGATGACCATCCGGGACAGCGCGACCTCGCGGCTCTGCAAGTCGATTGCGGAGAGCGGACCCGACACCGACAGCGCGGCGACGACGGTGCCGGCGCCGTCGCGGATCGGGGCGGCGACGCAGGCGCGACCCAGCGCCAGCTCCTCCAGCTCGGAGCCGTAGCCGCGGGCGGCGGTCAGCTCGAGCTCGGCGTCGAGCTTCTCGTGGGTGGTGATCGTGCGGGGCGTGTAGCCGACCAGGGCGCTCGGCGGCAGCAGCCCGCGCCGCTCGACCGGCGTGAGGCCGGTCAGCAGCGACTTGCCCAGGCCGGTGGCGTGCAGCGGGTTGCGCTGGCCGGCGAGCACGAACGACCGGGGCGCCTGCCGGCCCTCGAAGTTGAGCAGGTAGAAGAGGCTGGCGTCGCGGCGGACCGCGACGTTGACGCCGAGGCCCAGGTCGGCCGCCAGGTTCTGGGCGATCTGCCGCGCCTCGCGGTGCACGGGGTGGCTGTTGAGCACGGCGCCACCGAGGCTGACCGTGTCCAGTCCGAGCCGGTAGAGCCCGCTGACCGGGTCGCGGTCGACGAAGCCGGCCGCCTCCAGGGTTGCGAGCAGGCGGGACGCGGTGGAGAGTCCAAGGTCTGCGAGTTTGGCGACGTCGGAGACGCGCAGCTCGGAGCGGCCGGCCGTGAAGACCCGCAGCACCGTCAGCGCCCGCTCGACGCTCTGGTTGCTTCCGACATCCGAAGCCATCAGGACCCTCTCTGGAAGTTGCTTGCGTGATACGGCAAGATATCCCGCATGCTGCAAGTGGTCAACCGCACAGCGGGGGTGCCCCGTGAGGATCGTTGACGTGACGACCTTCCCGCTCAAGCTGCGCGGGGAGGACGTCTACCTGGGCGCCGCCACGCGCTCGAATCCCGAAGAATCCGCCTATTACCTCCGGCCGCCGTGGCGCAGCCTGTACTCGGATCGTTACGAGACGCTCCTCGTCAGGATCACCTGCGACGACGGCACGGTGGGCTGGGGCGAGGCGCTCGCACCCGTCGGGCCCGAGATCGTGCAGGCCATCGTCGACCGGCTGCTGGCGCCCGCGCTGCTGAAGCAGGACCCGCGGCGGGTCCGGCCGATGTGGACCAGGCTCACCGGCCTCATGCGGGAGCGCGGCCATCTCGTCGGCCACCAGGCGGACGCGCTGGCGGCGGTGGACATCGCCCTGTGGGACCTGGCCGGCAAGGCGGCGGGGCTGCCCGTGCACGCGCTGCTCGGCGGGGCGTACCGCGACACCGTGCCGACCTACGTCTCGGGCCTGCCCGTCGCGACCGACGCCGAGCGGGCCGAGCTCGCCCGCAACTGGCTTGCACAGGGTGCAACCTCGGTGAAGCTCCACCTCGGCCGTGGGGTGGAGGAGGACCTGGCGACGTTCGACGCGGTCGCCGCGACCGGGATGCGGGTCGCCGTCGACGCGCACTGGGCCTACGACCTCGCCGACGCGCTGCGCCTCGGCAAGGCCCTCGACGCCCGCGGCGCCTGGTTCCTGGAGGCCCCCCTCGCGCCCGAGGACGTCGACGGCCACCAGGAGCTCGCCGCCGCGCTCGTCACCCCCGTCGCCGTCGGCGAGACGCTGCGCAACCGGTTCGAGTTCAAGCTGTGGCTGCAGGAGCGGGCCCTCGACCTCGCGCAGCCCGACGTCGGCCGCACCGGCATCACCGAGGCCATGGCCATCGCGGAGATCGCCTCCGTGCACCACGTGCCGGTGGCGCCGCACCACTCCGTCGGGCTCGGCGTCGTCCTCGCCGCCGGCATCCACGTCGCCGCCGCGATCGAGGCGATGCCGGTCTTCGAGTTCCAGCCCGGCCCGTTCCCCGTCGCCAACCGCATCCTCACCCGGCCGCTGACCGGCGGACCCGGATCGTTCCACCTGCCGACCGCGCCGGGCCTCGGCGTCGACGTCGACATCACCGCCCTTCTGGAGGACCAATGAGTGGCCAGCAAGCACAGATTCGGCTCACGACACCGCAGGCGGCGTCGTGAGCCGGTCCACCGACGTGCGCGGGCTGATTCCCGTGCTCGCCACCCCGTTCCACCCCGACGGCTCCCTGGACACGTCCAGCCTGCGCCGGCTCGTCGAGTTCTCCGCCTCCTCGGGCGTGGACGGCGTGGCCGTGTTCGGCTTCGCGAGCGAGGGCTTCGCGCTGACCACGGCCGAGCGGGCCGCCGTGCTCGCTGTCGTACGGGCCGCGCTGGGCCCGACCCTGCCGATCGTCGCCGGCGTGTCGGCGACCGGCACCGGCGACGCGATCGACCAGTGCCGGGCCGCGGCGGACGCCGGTGCCAGCGTGGCGATGCTGATCCCGCCGTTCATGGTGAAGCCGTCCCCGGCCCAGATCGTCGACTTCTACGGTGCGGTGGCCGCGGCCGGAGGGCTCTCGGTGATGGTGCAGGACGCGCCCGCCTCCACCGGCGTCAACCTGCCCGTGCCGCTCATCGTCGAGCTGTCGAAGCTCGACGGCGTCGACTCGGTGAAGGTCGAGACCCAGCCGACCGCCCCGAAGGTCGGCGCCGTCATCGACGCGACCGCCGCCGAGTTCCTCGTCCTCGGCGGCCAGAACGCGCTGTTCGTCCTGGAGGAGTACGCCCGCGGCGCCGTCGGCACCATGCCCGCGAGCGAGTTCCCGGACCTGCTCGTCCCGGTCCTCCGCGCGTACCAGGCGGGGTCGCTCCGGGAGGCGCGGGAAGGGTTCAACCGGCTGCTGCCGCTGATCCGCTTCGGGCTGCAGCCGGGGATCGCGTGGTCGATCCACAAGCACGTGCTGCACCGGCGGGGCGTCATCGACTCCACGACGGTCCGCGCGCCCGCCGTGGACGCCGATCCGGCGACCCTGGCCGCGCTGGACGTGATCCTGGACGACCTCGGCCTGTCAGGACCGGCCCGGTGAGCGGCGTCGCGGACGTGCTCCCGGCCGGCCTCGGCCCGGTGGTCCGAGGCGTCCCGGACGGCCGCCGCCGTTCAGGGAGCGCCCGGTGAGGGGCGTGCTGGTCATCGGGGCGACGTCGCCGATCGGGCTCGCGATCGGGCGGGCCTTCGCCGGCGACCGGGTCGCGGGCGCCGCCCTGGACACCACCGGGGATCCGGCGTTCGAGGCGAGCTGGGCGGCCGACTGCTCCACCCCCGGCGGCGCGGCGGAGGTGGTCGGCCGGGCCGTGGACCTGTTCGGCCGGCTCGACGTGCTCGTCCTCGCCGCCGCGGTCATGCCGATCGCCCCCGCCGAGACCCAGACCGACGACCAGTGGCGCGCCGCGATCGACGTGACGCTCTCGGGCGCCTTCTACGCCTGCCGGGCGGCGTTGCCGCACCTGCCTTCCGGCGGCAGCATCGTCGCGGTCACCTCCGTGAACAGCTTCCTCGCCGCCCCCGGCCTGCCCTCGTACGCGGCGGCGAAGGCGGGCCTGGACGGCCTGGTCCGTCAGCTCGCCCTCGAGTACGGCCCGCGCGGCATCCGTGTCAACGCGGTCGCGCCGGGTCTCATCGGCGGCGACGACCTCCCCGCCGCCGCCGAGGGCTACCCGCTGCGCCGCGTCGGCCGTCCCGAGGAGGTGGCGTCCGCGGTGGCGTTCCTGGCGTCACCGGCCGCCGGGTTCGTCACGGGCGCCTGCCTTCCCGTCGACGGCGGCCTGTCGATCGCCTCCCCGGCCGCGTTCCTGCGCCCCGACCTTCGCGCGAGGTGGCTCCCGTGACCGCCGTTGTCCGGGGTGCGGGCGGTCGCGGGAGGTGGATCGGGTGAGCGGGCTGATCGTGGGGCTCGGCGAGGCGATGGTGCTCTTCCAGCCCGCCGACCTCCTCCCCCTGGAGGAGTGCGCGACGGCGTCGGTGCACGTGGCCGGCGCCGAGCTGAACCTGCTCGCCGCGGCGGCCAGGGCCGGGGCCCGGACGGCGTTCTGCAGCCGGGTCGGCGACGACCCGTTCGGGCGGCGGGTCGTGGCGGCCGCGGAAGGGCTCGGCGTCGCCGCCGGCCTCGTCGCCGTCGACGGCACCCGGCCGACGGGCGTGTTCGTGAAGGACGTCCGGCCCGACGGCGCGCGGCGGGTCCACTACTACCGGGCCGGTTCGGCGGCGTCCGCCCTCGACGAGGCCGACGCCGACCGGGCCCTGGCCGCCGGGCCCGACCTGGTCGCGGTGTCCGGGCTGACCGCCGCGCTCGGCGACGGGCCGCGGCGGGCGGTGCTGCGGCTGGCCCGCGAGGCGCACGCGCGGGGCATCCCCGTCGCCGTCGACCCGAACCTGCGGCCCGGGCTGGACGCGGCCGGTGTCGTGACCGCGTTGCTGCCGCTGACGGCGTACCTCCTCCTCGGGATGGACGAGGCGGTGCCTCTCTTCGGCACGGACGACCCCGGGGAGGTCTTCGCCCGGGCCAAGGGCGCCGGCGTGCGGGAGGTGGTGCTGAAGGCCGGCGCCGACGGCTGCTGGCACGACGGCGGCGACACGCCGGCGCACCTGCCGTCCGCGGCGGTCCGGGTGGTCGACCCCGTCGGCGCGGGGGACGCGTTCGCGGGCGCCTACCTCGCCGCCCGCCTCGCCGGGACCGGCCCGCGCGGCGCGGCGCTGCTGGGCACCCGGTTCGCGGCCAGGGTGGTCGCGTCGGCCGGCGACACCGAGGGGCTGCCGGCTCCCTCCGAGGTCGCAGCGATGCTCGCCGAGGCCGGATGACCCTTGCACCCGGCGGCGGGGATCATCCTGCTGGCGAACGACCTTCAGATCCGCGCCGGGAGGCCGATGGATGGTTGGGTCCCCCACGAGGACCACAGAGGTCCGCCGTCCAGAGGGAGCGTCACAGGTCATGCCCGGAGTGCTCGCGTGGCTCATGCCGAAGGTCCGCCTCAGCGACGCGGCCTTCCAGTCGCGGCACCGGGCGCTGCGGCTGGTGCTGGCGCTGCACCTGCCGGTGCTCGTCGTCCTCAGCCTCGTCAACGGGCACACCGTCGTCGGCGCGCACGCGCACGACGGCGGGTGGCTCGTCTGGTCGGCGAACGCGGGCGTGCTGATCTGCGCGATCGCCGGCGGCGTCGCCCGCAGCAGGCGCGGCTCGGCGGTCGCCGTCTCGACGGGTCTCGTGCTCGCCGCCGCGGCGCTCGTGCACGCCGGCAACGGCCTCACCGACCTGCACTTCCACTTCTTCGTCGTGGTCGGGCTGGTCAGCCTGTATCAGGACTGGGTCACACTGCTGGTCGCCGTCCTGCTGGTCGCGGCGCACCACCTCCTCGTCGCCGCGACCATGCCGGACATGCTGTTCAGCAGCCCGCAGGCGCGCGACCATCCGATCCCGTTCGTGCTGCTGCACGCCGGGTTCGTCCTCGCGATGTGCCTGACGCAGCTGGTGTACTGGAGGTTCGCCGCCAACGCGGAGGCCGAGGTCGACGCCGAGCGGGCGCACGTCGCCGCGGAGAACCAGACGGCGCTGCGGGCCGCCGCCGACGACGCCACGCGGCGCGAGGAGGCGGCCGCGAGCAACGCCGCGGAGCAGGTCGAGCACAGCGAACGCCTCGGCCGGCGCCTCGAGACCGTCCTCGCCGACGTCGCCGACGCCGGTGTGCGGCTCGGCGCCGAGGCCGGCGCGGCGATGGAGTCGTTCGAGCAGAAGCTGGCGGGGATGACCGGCGCCGTGCGGGACGCCGTCACCGACGTCGAGGCGGCGCTCAACGACTCCAACCACGCGCGCACCGTCATCGGCGAGTTGGAGACCGCGATCGCCGACATCGCCACCGTCGCCGGCCTCATCCAGGCGGTCGCGGACCAGACGAAGCTGCTCGCCCTGAACGCGACGATCGAGGCCGCCCGCGCCGGCGAGGCCGGGAAGGGCTTCGGCGTGGTCGCCAACGAGGTCAAGGACCTCGCCGCGCAGACCGCCGCCGCGACCGGCCGGATCGAGACGACCGTCGGCCAGGTCACCGCCGGCGCGCTCGCGGCGGCCAACGCGGTCGGCGGGGTCGCGGACCGGCTCGGCTCGGTCGCCGCCGCCCAGCGCGAGGTCGAGGCGTCGCTGCACGAGCAGACGAGCCTCGCGGCCACCACCCGCAGCTCGGTCGCGGCCGCCGCGGAGAAGGTCAGCGCCACCGCCCACCAGCCCTGACGCCGCAGGTCCACACGCCCGCACGACCGCACAACCTTCTACCGGATCACAGCACGCGCGAGAAGCGCAGCACCGGTGCAGCACCACGACACCGGAGCGGCCGCGGAAGCGGGAGGCGGGAGGCCGGAAGCGGGAGGCCGGTCAGTTGGCGACGGGGGCCGGGACCTCGGCGGCGGAGACAGCTGCCTTCGTGCGGAAGGCGGGGGCCAGGGCGACGATCCCCGCGGCGAGGACCGCCGGCACGACGAAGGCCAGGCGCAGGGACGCGCTCTCCGCGACCGCGCCGATCAGGCCGGCGCCGACGACGAAGCCGACGTAGTTGAAGAGGTTGACGCGGGCGATCGCGACGCCGGTCCCGGCCGGGTCGAGGCGGCCGGCGGCGGAGAACGACTGCGGGACGACGAGCGACAGGCCGATGCCGACGACGGCGAAGCCGGCGATGCCCATCGCCGCCGACTGGGAGGCGGCGACGAGGCCCAGGCCCAGGCCGCCGACCACGCCCCCGACGGCGACGACGCCGACGGGGCCGAAGCGGCGCACGACGAGGTCGCCGGCAGTGCGGCCGACGAGCATGGTGGCCTGGTAGGCGGCGAGGCCGAGGGCGGCGACGCTGGTGCTGGCCGAGAACGCGTGGTCGAGGAAGACCGTGCTCCAGTTGGAGACGGCGGAGTCGGCGATGAACATGAGCATCATCGCGATGCCGACGAGGATGACGGGGCGCCACGGGACGGCGGTGTCGGCACCCGGTGGCACGTCCGCGACCTCCTCCGCGCGGCGCAGCTGCCAGGGACCCGCGGCGAGGGCCAGCAGCGCGCCGACGGCCGCGACGGCGGCGAGGGACGCGCCGATCGACCAGCCGAGGCGGGACGTGCCGGCGGTGGCGAGCGCGCCGAGGATGGCGCCGACGCTCCAGACGGCGTGAAACGAGTTGAGGACGGGGCGGCCGTAGCGGCGCTCGACGCTGACGCCCTGCATGTTCATCGTGGCGTCGACGAACCCGAGCATGAGGCCGACGAAGGCGAGCGCGAGGTACAGCTGCCAGGCCTGGCCGGCGAGGCCGACGGCGGTGATGGCGAGGGCGACGCCGGGGCCGCCGGCGCGCAGCACGGGCGAGCTGCCGAAGCGGGCGGACAGCAGGCCGGCGAGGACGCTGCCGACGCCGGCGACGACCGGGACGGCGAGCAGGACCAGGGAGAGCTCGCCGTCGGAGAAGCCGAACTTCTCCTGCAGGACGCCGACCTGGGTCAGCAGGGCGGCGAAGCAGAAGCCCTGGACCAGGTACGCCACCGCGACGCTGAGTCTTGCCCGGCGGTCCCGCATTCCGGCCCCCAATGGTGAGAATTCCTCGGAAGCATCGTTCACGGGGCGGCGGAGCGCAAGGCCCACCAGCGGGCGGCCTGGAGGGTCGCGCCGTATCCGATGAGGGTCAGCAGGTGGAACAGGTACAGCCACAGCAGCACGGCGACGGTCGCGCCGACCGCGTCCAGGCCGCCGAAGGGTGCGCCGAGGTCGAGGGGCAGCGACCAGAACAGCACGAACCCGTGCGCGAATCCCGAGACGTTCGCCGCGGTGAACGAGCCGACCACGACCGTCGGCACCCAGGCGGGGCTCGGTGGGGCGCACCAGCGGTACACCATGACGAACGCCGGGCTGAGCGCGAGCCAGGTGGCGAGGAACGACACGACGACCGCCGTCACACTCGACCACCCGCCTTCCTGCAAGCGACGTGCGGCGCCGGGCAGCACGAGGAGGAGGCCGAGCAGCAGTGCCGGCGCGGCGGCGAGGACGGGCAGGATGAGCAGCCGCCCGCGCCAGCCCGCGGGCGAGCCGGACTCGGTGAGCGAGACGAACGCGCGGCGGAGGCCTTCGCCGTACCAGGTGGCGGGGACGAGCGCGATCAGGGTCAGCGGCCACGACATGCCGAGCCCGGCGTCGACGAGCACGGCGGTGGCGCGGCCGGCGCCGAGACGGTCGGGCATGGCGGCGATGACCGGCCCGGCCAGCTCGTGGACCCGGCCGGTGCCGGCGATAAGCCCGGCGAGCTTGATGGTGAGCAGCGCGACGGGCACGACGGCGACGGCGCCGTAGAACGTGACGGCGCCCGCGTGCAGGTTGAGGTCCCGGCCGCGGAAGAACCGCAGGACCACCCGCACCGCACGCATCACGACCGCCCAGGTACCCACCGCGGCCCCCCGCGACACACACCGGCGGGCCGCGTGCCGGCGGCGTCCGGGAGCAGGCCCGGGGCCGCCGGCACGGGACCTGGCGCGGCTACGACACAGCGGGGGCCGGCAGGAGGGTGGTGAGCAGGCCGCGCAGCAGGTCGATGCCGTCGTAGCTCAGGACCGACTCGGGGTGGAACTGGACGCCGGCGAAGGTGGGGCCGCGCAGCGCGTGGACGTCGCCGTTGGCCGGGTCGCGGGACAGCTCCACCTCACCGTAGGCGCTGCTGAAACGGTCGTCCGGGTGCGTGGCGGTGAACGTGGAGTAGAAGCCGACGGTCGTGGGGCGGCCGAAGAACACGATGTCGCGCTGCATGCCCTGATACGGGTTGGCCTTGCGGCGCAGGGGCAGGCCCAGCAGCCCCGACAGCAGCTGATGGCCGAGGCACACGGCCAGCGTCGGCGTGCCGGAGTCGAGCAGCTGCTCGGCGACGGCCCGCATCGCGGCCATCTTCGGCTCGTCGACGCGCCGCGGGTCGCCCGGGCCGGGGCCGAGCACGACGAGGTCGTAGCCGTCCAGCGTGGTGACCGCCGTGTACTTCTGCAGGACGACGTCCAGGCCGAGGATCCGCAACTGGTGGTGCAGCATGCCGGTGAACGTGTCCTCCGCGTCGACGATGAGGACCCGCCGGCCGGCGAGCGCGGGCGTCGCGAGCGACCGCGTGTGGTGGTCCTGCAGCCAGAACGGCGCGAGGGTGGCGTTGCGGGCGACGAGGGCGCCCTGCACGGCGGGGTCCGCGGCGAGCAGCGGCGCGGCCGGGACGGGACCGGAGGCCGCGGCGGCGCCCAGGCCGAGCGCGGTCAGCACGCCGGCGGCCTTGGTGTGGGTCTCGCGCACCTCCCCTTCGGGGGTCGAGTGCCGCACGAGGGTGGCGCCGACCGGCACCCGCAGGCGCCCGGCCGAGGAGATCTCGGCGGTGCGGATGAGGATCGGCGCGTCCAGGGTCTGCCGGCCGGCCTCGTCGGTGCCGATGAGGGCGAGCACGGCGCCGTAGTAGCCGCGGCCGCGGCGCTCGTGGCGGGCGACGACCCGGCACGCGTTCTCGATCGGGCTGCCGACGACGGTCGGCGCGAACATCGTCTCCCGCAGCACGTCCCGCACGTCCAGTGCGCTGCGGCCGGCGAGGAGGTACTCCGTGTGGACGAGGTGCGCCATCTCCTTCAGGTACGGGCCGATGACCTGGCCGCCCTCGGTCGCGACGGTCGCCATCATCTTGAGCTCCTCGTCCAGGACCATGGACAGCTCGTCGATCTCCTTGCGGTCGGCGAGGAACCGCAGCACCGCCTCCTTGTCGGGCACGCCGCCCGGGTGCCGGAACGTGCCGCTGATCGGGTTCATCATGACCAGGCCGTCCTCGACGCTGACGTGCCGCTCCGGGGTGGCGCCGACGAGCGTGCGTTCGCCGGTGTGCACGAGGAACGTCCAGTACGCGCCGCGCTCGCGTTCCAGCAGCCGCCGGTACACGGCGAGGGCGGCGGCGACCGGGTCACCGTCGACGTCGGCGGTGAAGACGCGGTGGATGACGAAGTTGGAGCCCTCGCCGCGGCCGATCTCGTCGCGGAGCACCTCGGAGACGATGGAGGCGTACTCGTCGTCGGACACGTCGAACGCGCCGTCGCGCAGCGACACCGGCCCGGCCGGCAGGACGGCGAGGAAGTCGGACACGGGGCACGACGAGCGGGCGGAGATGCGCAGCACCGACAGGGGCGTCCCGTCGTCGACGCATTCGAAGCCCCGCTCACGGACCTGCCGGAACGGCACGAGCGAGAGGGACTCGGACGGGATGTCGGCGAGCGACTCGACGGTCTCGACGGTGCCGGCGAGCACCTCGACGACGTCGCGGCCTTCGCGGCGCAGCAGGGCGAACGGGCGGTTCAGGTCGGGCAGCATGCGGGTCGTCCCTCTCAGGTCTGGCCGGCGGTCCGGGCGGCCGGCCCCTTCGAGGAAGGGAACGAAAAAGCGACCGCCGGATCGGCGGCCGCGGATGTGGGTGTCACGCGGGAGTGGGCCGCCTCGTCAGGCGGGCCACCAGCATCGGTTCAGGTACGCGGACACGCAGAAGACCATACGACGAACTCCCGGGCGGCGCCAGCACCTCTCCGCAAAACGCCACCCAGGAAGAAATCGTCAGCGGTTCAGCGACCCCATCGTCGCCGCTGGATACCTCGTGCCGGCCACGTCCTGCGCGATGGAGAGCTTCTCGATCGCGGCGAGATCGTCCGCGGTCAGCGGGACGTCGAGCGCGGCCACGTTCTGTTCGAGGTACGGGCGCCGCTTGGTGCCGGGGATCGGCACGACGTCGTCGCCCTGCGCGAGGACCCAGGCGAGCGCGAGCTGCGCGGGGGTGACGCCCTTCGCGGCGGCCAGGGCGCGGACCTCGGCGACCAGGTCGAGGTTGCGCTGGAAGTTCTCACCCTGGAAGCGGGGGTTGACCCGGCGGAAGTCCGACGGGTCGAACTGCGACGGGTCGGTGATCTCGCCGGTCAGGAAGCCGCGGCCGAGCGGGCTGTAGGCGACGAGCCCGATGCCCAGCTCGCGGAACGCACCGAGGATGCCGTCCTCCGGCTCGCGGCTCCACAGGGAGTACTCGTACTGCCCGGCGGTCACGGGGTGCACGGCGTGCGCACGCCGTACGGTGGCGACCGACGCCTCGGAGATGCCGAGGTGACGGACCTTGCCGGCGGCGACGGCCTCGCTGAGCGCGCCCCAGGTGTCCTCGATCGGCACCCGGTCGTCGACGCGGTGCTGGTAGTACAGGTCGATGTGGTCGACGCCGAGGCGGGTGAGCGACGCGTCGAGGGCGGCCCGCACGTAGTCGGGGTGGCCGTTGATGCTGCGGCCGTCGCCGTCGCGCTGGATGCCGAACTTGGTCGCGAGGGTCACCTCGTCGCGGCGCCCGGCGATGGCGCGGCCGACCAGCTGCTCGTTGGTGAACGGGCCGTACATGTCGGCGGTGTCCAGGAACGTCACGCCGAGGTCGAGGGAGCGGTGGATGGTGGCGATGGACTCGGCGTCGTCACCCGGGCCGTAGAACTCGCTCATCCCCATGCAGCCGAGGCCGAGCGCCGACGTGGTCAGAGTGCCAAGGGTTCGCTGTCGCATGCCCCAACACTCCCCCTTCGAGCGCGCTCGAAGTCAAATAGGCTGAAACGATGGATCTCACCATCGCGGAAGTGGCGCAGCGGACCGGCCTGACCGCGCACACGCTGCGGTATTACGAGCGGGCCGGCCTCCTCGACCCGCCGGAGCGGGACTGGAACGGCCACCGCCGCTACTCCGAGCGCGACGTCGGGATGCTGGGGATCCTGACCCGCCTGCGGGCCACCGGCATGCCGATCGCCGGGATGCGCCGGTACGCGGAGCTGTGCCGGGTCGGCCCGGAGACGTTCGACGAGCGCCGCGAGCTGCTGGAGCAGCACCGCCGGGAGGTGCTGCAGCGGATCGCCGACCTGCAGAGCGACCTCACCCTCATCGAACACAAGATCAGCGTCTACGGCGGCGCGGCGGCCCCCGTGCCCGATCTCGCCAGCCCGTAGAGGCACACCAGCGCGGCCAGCACGAGCGGGACGCCGTCGCGGATGACGCCGTCGACGCCGAGCAGCAGCCAGCACAGCGCCGGCTGCACGAGCAGCACGAAGACGCTGACCATGGCGAGCAGCACCCGCGCCCAGGCGTGCCCGAACATCATCGCGAAGCTGATCAGCGACGCCACGAACGCGACGACGATGCCGAGCACGAACCACGAGATGACCAGCGGCACGGCCGTCGAGCGCGGCAGCCGCGGCTCGCCCCACAGCGTCCCGGCGGCGACCAGGCACGGCACGCTCAGCAGCGCCGAGTAGGACAGCGCGGCGACCCGGGCGGTCAGCGCCCACGCCGGGATCGGCCGCTTCGACGGCCTGCGGGTGAGGTGCGCGGCGATCGCCGGCGAGCGGAACAGCTGCCAGACCACGGTCGTGCACAGCGTCAGGATGACGGCGAGCGCGGCGAGCACCTGCCACGGCGGCAGGTAGCCGCCCTCGCGGGGCTGGGCGAGGCGGGCCGAGGCGAACACGGTGGTGACCGCGAGGATCAACCCGAACGGCCGGGCGGTGAGCCGCCCCCAGCGGATCTCCCGCATCAGGAACAAAAATCCGAGTGCGCGCAGCATCGCCCAGAATGTCCGCACCCCGAGCCCGAATCCGCCCTCGCTGGAGTATTTGAGGTTGACGAGATCCGCGGCGAGCGTCACCACCGCGGTGAGCAGCACGATCCGGCGCAGCCGCCGGCTCGCCGGGGTCGGCGCCGGAGGCCGTTTGATTTGCACCAGTTCACGCCAACTGCCCTGCATGAAACGGCACGCTAACACCGTCCCCCGCACATTGCTGACGTCAATGCACTATTGTTTCGGCCCATGACCGGGCGATTCGTTGGTGTGGTCAGGCGCAGCGCAGTGTTCGTCGCGATGATTGTCGGAATTCTTGGCATCCTGCCGTTTCCGTCAATTGCCACCGCATATGCACCCCGTCTCACGCTCGCGAGCAGCACGCCGGGCGCCGAGACCCGCGTGGGCCACCTGCCGCAGGTGCTGCAGCTCGTGTTCAACGACAAGATCGTGGACGCCCAGGTGATCCTGACCGGCCCGGACAGCGCGGCCGTCAGCCTCGGCACCGTCACCGTGCGCAACGAGACGGCCCGCATCGCGCTCGGCGTCCCGGACGGCGCGCCCGGCAGCTACACCGTGTCCTACACGGCCACCGGGAGCAACGGCGCGGCCGGCAACGGCAGCTTCTCGTTCACCGTGACCACCGGCGCGAAGACCGGCACCTCCGCGAAGCCGACCCGCACGCCGTCGCCGACGTCGGCGCCGACCGTCCTGCCGGTCGCGACCAGCGCCGCGGCCGCGCCCGCCGACTTCCTGACGTCCAAGGCGCAGCCGCCGGCCGCCGCGGCGACGCCGGCAGCCGGACGTCCCGCGTGGTGGACCTACGCGGCGGTGCTGCTGGTGGTGGCATGCGTGCTGGTGGTGTTCCTCGGGTTCAGCCGCCGCCGGATCCGGCCCGGCATCCCGGCGAAGTAAGGCAGATCAGGCGCAACCACGCCTTATCGTGAAGGCATGCTGGAGCACCTTCGCGTCCTCGTCGTCGACGACGAGCCGGACCTGTGCGAGATCGTCAAACGGGTGCTCAGCCGCGCCGGCGCCGAGGTCCTCACGGCGTCGGGGCTCGCCGGGGCGGAGCGGGTCTGCGTCGAGCACCCGGCCGCGATCGACCTGGCGATCACCGACCTGAAGCTCAACGACGGCTCCGGCGTGCAGGTGGCGGAGGTGGTACGGGAGCACTGCCCCGAGGCGTTGATCATGTACATGTCCGGCCTGCCCTACTTCGACGCCTCCGTCGTGGAGCTCGGCCCCGACGCCTCGGTGATCGCCAAGCCCTTCCGCGCCACCGAACTGGTCGACATGGTGCAGGTCGCCCTGATCCGGGCGGGACGGGTCGCTCCGTAGCGACATCCCCCAAGCGTTATCACCAGCGTTATCACCATGCGCCGGTAGGGCATATGAACGGCATGGCGCAGGACGAACCCACCGGACCGCGGCTCGAGAACCCGCCGAGCCGGCCCACACAGCTGACCAAGGGGTCGTGGATCAACGTCCTGAAGCGGACGGTCAAAGAGTTCAACGAGGACAACCTGACCGACTGGGCCGCCGCCCTGACCTACTACGGCGTGCTGTCGATCTTCCCCGGCATCCTGGTGCTCCTCGCGGTGTCCGGCATGCTGCTCACCGACACGACCCAGAACGCGGTGCTGAAGAACACCCAGGAGCTGTTCCCCGCGTCGATCGCGGGGCCGGTCAACAGCGCCGTCGACGAGCTCAAGCAGGGTTCCGGCTCCGCCGGCGTGCTCGCGATCATCGGTCTGCTCGGCGCCGTCTGGACCGCCTCCGGCTACGTCGGCGCGTTCATCCGGGCCGCCAACTCGATCTACGACGTGCCCGAGGGCCGGCCGATCTGGAAGGTGCTGCCGATCCGCCTCGGCGTCACCGTCGTCGTCGGCGTCCTCATCTCCCTCGCCGCGCTGAGCATCGTCTTCACCGGCCGGTTCGCCGAGCAGGCCGGCAGCTGGATCGGCCTGTCGAAACAGGCCGTGCAGATCTGGGACATCGCCAAGTGGCCGGTGCTGCTGCTCATCGTCGTGGTGATCCTCGCCGTGCTGTACTACGCGTCCCCGAACGCCCGGCAGACCGGCTTCCGCTGGGTCACGCCCGGCGGCGGGCTCGCGGTGCTGATCTGGCTGATCGCCTCCGCCGGATTCGCGATCTACGTGGGCAACTTCAGCTCGTACAACAAGACGTACGGCACCCTCGGCGGCATCATCGCGTTCCTGGTGTGGCTGTGGATCTCCAACATCGCGATCCTGCTCGGCGCGGAGTTCGACGCCGAGCTCGAACGCGGCCGCGCCATCCAGGGCGGCCTGCCCGCGGACCAGGAGCCGTTCATGCCGCTGCGCGACGCGAGCAAGGTGGACGCGAGCAAGGTGAAGGAGAGCGACGACCCCGATCTCTAGCGGGACGACGGGGTCAGGGCGGCGCCGACCTGGTCGACGAGGCCCGACATCTCGAACGCGACCTCGCCGACGTCGCAGCCCGGCTGCACCATGGCGGCGATGCTGGCGAGGGTGTGGCCGTCGCCGAGGGCCATGACGAACAGCAGGCTGCGGCCCATCTGCACGATCGTGCGCAGGACCGGGCCGGCGTCGGTGGCCGCGGACACGCCCTGCGCGAGGGAGACCACGCCGGCGACCATCGCGGCGAGCTGGTCGGCGCGCTCCGGCGGCAGCTCGTTGGACGCCGCGACCAGCAGGCCGTCCCCGGAGACCGCGACGGCGTGCCGGACGCCTGCCACCCGATCGGTGAAGCCGCTGAGCACCCAGTCGAGCCCCGTGATGGCTGTCATGACGTGGCATGTCCTTCCTGACGCACCGTGGTGACGGTGCCGAAACGGCCGATCGGATGCCCGTGGGCCGGCAGCGTCTCGCCGGCGTCGCCGGGGTCCGCGGATTGGGATGTGCCCGTGGTGCCGCTCTGCGGTGACGCATTGACAGTACGCCGTGGCAGCCCGTCGTCGAACGCCCGGGCCTCGACCGTGGGCCCCTCCGCGACGACGCCGCTGGGCACCACCGGGACGAGCAGGCCGCCCTTGCGCGGCACGGGGATGTCCATCGGCTCCGCGCCGGGCAGCGCCGGGCTGCGCTCCAGGGGGCGCGGCGGCAGCCGGTGCGCGGCAGGCTCCGGCAGGACCAGTGGCGTCCGCGGCCGGTGTACGACCATGCCCTGCGGCAACCGCACGGTCGCGACCAGGCCGCCGGACGGCGCCGGGTGCAGGGCGACGCCGATCCCGTGACGGGCGGCGAGCCGGGCGACGACGGTCAGCCCGAGCCGCGGGCCGGCCGCCGGGTCCGCGAGCCGCTCGTTGAGCTCGGCGAGCAGGTCCGGGTCCACGGCGGCGCCGTGGTCGGTGACGTGGACGACGGCCCCGTCGCCGGCCCGCCGGGCGTCGACGACGACGGGGTGCTCGCCGCCGCCGTGCCGGGCGGCGTTGTCGAGCAGCTCGGCCAGCAGGTGCACGACGCCGTCGACCGCGGCCGGCTCCACCGCCGTGTCGTCGTCGACGCGGCCGTACTCGACGCGCTCGTAGGCGTGGATCTGCGACTGCGCGGCGCGCAGCACGTCGAGCAGCGGCACCGGCGCGGGGTGCACCCTGGCGGCGTCGGCCCCGGCGAGGACGAGCAGGCTGTGGGTGTCGTGCCGGATGCGGGTCGCGAGGTGGTCGAGCGCGAACAGCAGCGCCAGCCGGTCCGGGTCCGCCTCGTCGCGTTCGGCCTCGTCGAGGCGTTCGAGGAGCCCGTCGGCGAGCCGGGCCGCGCGGCGCCCGAGGTCGCCGTACATGCCGGCCTCACCGGCCCTGAGCGCGGCCTGCCCGGCGGCCGCCTCGGCGGCGTCGGCGGCGGCCCGGGCCACGGCCCGCTGCACGGCGTCCAGCGCCTCGGCGACCCGCCCGATCTCGTCCCGCCCCGCCGCCACCTCCCCGGCGGCCACCCCCGCCGCGTGCGGCTCGACCCCGGACAGCCCCGCGGCACGCGGATCGTCGCCAGCCGGACCGGCGGCGCGCGGACCGGTGACCGGAGGGGCGCCTGCGACGGGCGGGGCGGCCGGGTGGGCGGCGATGTTGGCGGCGGTGTTGGCCGCGGTGTTGGCGAGGCGCAGCGCCAGGGTCAGCAGGGCGCGGAGGCGGCGGCGCAGGGCGCGGGCGGCGGCGACGGCCACGGCGACCGCGGCGACCACGACGGCGAGGACGGCGGCGAGGCCGAGGACGACGGTGCGGTTCTGCCGGTCGCGGGCGTCGCCGACGGCGACGGTGGTGTCGGCGGCGACGCGGTCGGCGAGGCCCTGGAGGCCGTCGAGCTGGGCGAGCGAGGCCAGCGCCAGGGCGGCGGTGTCGGCGGGGGCGGACGGCGGGGCCAGCAGCAGCGGCTCCACGTCGGCGGTGACGTCCAGGCCCTCGAACACGGCCCGCCAGGCGGGGGTGGCCGCGGCGGTGAACCGGTCGAACGCGCTCGCCGCGGCGGCGCGGTGGGCGGCGATCGCGTCGCGGTCGGCGGCGGTCAGCTCCCCCGCGGCGAGCGCGCGCACCGCCGTCACCTGCACGAGGGCGAGCTCCTCCTTGCCCACGGCGAGCCACCCCGCGGCCCGGCTCCCGGCGAGGACCGCCGGCGGCGCGGGCCGGTCGGCGACGCCCTGCTGGAAGGCGATCAGGCCGGCGATCAGCTGCCGGTAACCGAGCAGCGGCACCGGACCGGACGGCTCCGGCGCGCGGGCCCGCAGCGCGTCGAGACCGTCCAGCGCACCGGCGGCGCCGGGCACGCCGGCCGCGACGGCACGGAAGCGGGCGGCGGCGGCGTCCGTGCGGGCGGGATCGCCGGCCGGCGTGGGCCGGGCGGTGCCGGCGAGGGCGAGCCGCTCGCGCTGCAGGCCGTCGACGACGCGGCCGGCCTCCGCCGACGCCGCGACGGCCGAGGCGACGGCGCCCTTCACGTCGCCGGCGCGGTCCGCGTAGACGGCGACGGTGACCCCGGCGAGGCCGATCAGGGCCAGCAGGGGCAGGAGCAGGACGAGGACGAGCTTCGCGGCGACGGGGATGTCGGCGAACGCCACCCCGCGGACGAAGAAGCGGTGCCGCCGTCGAACCGGCGCAGCGTCACGCAAGACCCCCACCGCCTCCCCTTGTCGGCCCTTTCATGCGTACCGCTTTTGCGGTACGTGCGGAAGAGATAACTTTGAGTAACCGCCCGAATTTCACGCATTGACGCGGAATGCACCTCGCTTAAGCAAGAACAAAGACAAAGTTGAACCGGAGCCGCACCCGTGCGCTTGAACGCCCGAACGCGCGCTCATTAGGGTTCAGGGATGCCTGAGCGGCTCTTCGCGGATGACGACCCCTCATCCGACTCGCACAGACGCGTCAAGGGCGCCTTCTTCGCCGACTACACGGGCGAGTTCCCGATGCCGCGCGTCCTCAACGAGCCGCCGCCGGCCGACGACGAGCAGGAGCAGCCCCGTACACCTGCCGCGAAGACCTCAAGAGGACCCGCGCCGGCATGGCTCAGGACGGGACGGCCCGCCCTGCACGAGCTGATGCGCAACCGCCGGCAGGCGCTCATGGCCCTCGGCGGCGGCGCCGTCGCGATCGGCGGGCTCGGATCCGGCGCCGCCGCGATGCTCGGCCGCCCCGAGGACGCCGACGAGATGGTCAGGACCGGCCAGGGCGGCGGCAACGTCTCCCCGCGCGACGCCGGCTCGTTCTCCAACCGCGACTCCAGCTACACCAGCGGCCTCGGCGACCTCAACGACCTCGGCGCCGCCGGCACCGCCGACTCGGCCTCCGCGGCCGCGGTCGCCGCGATGCGCGCCACGCCCCGCTTCCCGACGCCGCTGAACCGCGACCCGGTGCTGCACCTGCTGCGGCGCTGCACGTTCGGGCCGACGCAGGCGGACGTCGCCGCGGTCAAGGAGCTCGGCATCGACGGCTGGCTCGACCAGCAGCTCGACCCCGAGAAGATCCCCGACCCCGTCGCCGACGCGGCGCTGAAGACCACGCCGACCGTCACGATGACCACCGCGGAGATCCGCGCGGCGGTCAAGGACGGCGACAACAAGGCGATGTACGAGCTGACCCGCGCCGTCATCGCCCGGCAGGTGTGGAGCACCCGGCAGCTGTTCGAGGTGATGGTCGACTTCTGGAACAACCACCTCAACATCACCAGCCCGTTCGACGGCGGCTGGGACACCCGGGTCCCCTACGACGTGAACGTCATCCGCAAGCACGCGCTGGGCAAGTTCTCCGACATGCTCATCGCGTCGGCGCGGGACCCGGCGATGATGCGCTACCTGGACAACACGTCCTCCGACAAGCGCAACGTCAACGAGAACTACGGCCGGGAGCTGCTCGAGCTGCACACCGTCGGGATCGACGGCGGCTACAACGAGAAGGACGTCCGCAACTCCGCGTACCTGATGACGGGCCGCACCGCGACCCGCGAGGGCACGTTCAGGTACGAGCAGAACCGGCACTGGACCGGCGCGGTCAAGGTGCTGGGCTTCCAGCACGCGAACAAGTCGGCGAAGGACGGCCTGGCCGTCGGCGACGCCTACCTGCTGTACCTCGCCACGCACCCGTCGACGGCGAAGTACATCGCCCGCAAGCTCGCGGTCCGGTTCGTGTGCGACACGCCGCCGCAGTCCCTCGTCGACCGGCTCGCCACCGCGTACCAGCAGAGCGGCTCGGCGATCGCGCCGGTGCTCAAGGTGCTGTTCCGGTCCCTGGAGTTCTGGATCTCGGCCGGGCTGAAGACCCGCCGCCCCCTGGAGAACTTCGTCGCGACCGCCCGTGTCGTCGGCACCAAGCCCGGCGCGGACACCGGCAAGGCCCTCGAGGACCTGTACAACTTCACCCGCAAGCTCGGCCAGGCGCCGCTGGGCTGGGAGCCGCCGGACGGCTACCCCGACGTCGCGAACGCGTGGAGCTCCGCCGCCGGCATGCTGGAGACGTGGAACTCGCACCGCGCGTTCCTGCAGCAGTCGTTCAAGGGCCTCAACAACCCGCGCGCCGACTCGCTCGTCACCCAGCCGGCCGCGACCCTGGCCACCTACCTGGACGTGCTGTGCAACCGGCTCATCTTCCAGCCGATGAAGCCCGCCGAGCGGGACGCGCTGATCAAGTTCCTCGGCGCGAAGCCCGACACCCGGGTCACCGACGCCAACCTCGGCGGCAAGCTGCCCAACCTGGCGCCGCTCGTCCTCGACTCCGTCTACCACGCGCTGCGGTGAGGTTTCCGTGACTGACCTTCCAGAAGGCGAGCGCCGCCCCACCTCACTGGAGGAGCTGCGCCGGCACGGCCCGAACCTGTGCGAGGCCGCGATCCGGGTGCAGGCCGACCAGGTCCAGGACGAGCTGGCCGCCGAGCGCGAGCGGTGGAGCAAGGGCTTCACCCGTCGCCGCCTCGTGCAGGGCGCCGGGTTCGTCGGCGTGGCCGCGCTCGGCGCGCAGCTGGTGACGAGCCGGGTCGCGTTCGCCGCGCCCGAGGACACCAAGGGCACGCTCGTCGTCATCTTCCTGCGCGGCGGCATGGACGGGCTGTCCGTGGTCGCGCCCGGCGACGACCCCAACTACCGCTCGATGCGGCCCAACATCGCGATCCCCATGGCGGCGCTGCTGCCCGCCGGGCGCGGCTTCGGGCTCAACCCGGCGATGACCGCGCTGTACCCCTTCTGGCAGGCCGGCAAGATGGCCGCGGTGCACGCGGTCGCCTCCCCCGACGCCAGCCGCAGCCACTTCCAGGCGCAGGACGCCCTGGAGCGCGGCGCGGCGTCGGTCGCGGTGCGCACCGGCTGGCTCGACCGGGTCCTCGCCCAGATGGGCCCGGGCACCACGTTCCGCGCCGTCGCGCAGGGCAACGCGTTGCCGCGCTCCCTCGTCGGCGGCGAGCAGGCGATCGTCCTCAACGGCATCCGCGACTTCCGCATCGACAACGACGCCATGCGCAGCCAGACGATGGAGGCGCTGAAGACCCTCTACACGGGCCTCGACCACTCCCTGGCCAGCACCGCCGCCGGCACCATCCAGGCGATCAACACCGCGCAGAAGATCGCGAACTCGCAGTACCGGCCGCTGGAAGGCGTCCAGTACCCCGGCGGCGGCCTGGCGGACCGGCTGAAGGACATCGCCCAGCTCATGAAGGGCGGCGTCGGCCTGCGCGTCGCGGCGCTGGACGTCGGCGGCTGGGACATGCACACCAACCTCGGCCGGGTCGACGGCGGCGACATGCGCAACTCGCTGACCAACCTGTCCGAGGCGATCGGCGCCTTCGCCACCGACCTCGGCCCGCTGCTGGACAACACGACCATCATCACGATGAGCGAGTTCGGCCGCCGCGTCCAGGAGAACGGCAACGTCGGCGTCGACCACGGCCACGGCAACGCGATGCTGCTGCTCGGCGGCGGCCTCAACGGCGGCAAGGTGCACGGCAACTGGCCCGGCCTCGCCCCCGGCGCCCTCGACCAGGGGGATGTCGCGGGAGCCAACGACTACCGCGACATCCTCGCCGAGATGCTCAAGAAGCGCTTCAACGTCCAGGACTCGGCGGCCATCTTCCCCAACCACCAGTTCAAGACGCTGGGCGTCTTCAAGGGCTGAACCCTAGAGGCCGAAGACCGGCCCCGTGGTGGTCGACAGCGAGCAGGCGTTGCCGTACGTCTTCTTGTAGTCGACCCGCTTGCCCTTCCACCGGCCGACGGCCGTGACCGTCACCGGGTCGTACTGCATCGTGCACGCCATGCCGGTCGTGGCCTGCAGCCGGGCGAAGTCGCCGCCGACCTTGGCCAGCGCGGAGCACGCGTCCTTGGCCTGCTTGTGCGACCCGCCGGCGGGCCGGCACGTCAGCGACGCGCGGCGCTGCACCGGCTTCGAGCTCTCGCCCTTGGCGACCGTCAGCACCAGCTTCGTCGGCCTGGCGGGCGCTGCCGTCGCCGCCGCGGCCGTCATCGTCTCCACGGTCGCGATCGCCGCCACCAGCATCGTGGCCGTCGCGACCAACCGTCCTGCACCCATTCCAACCCCCGTCGCACCTTGATGGGGCGAAGCTTACACACTTTTTCCGGACATTTCGCATTTTGGCTAATGTACGACTGGCGCACGGCCATCTGGCCTCGCAGGCTCGGCTCCCCTCCCGCCTCCGCCCCCACCCGGCCGCCGGCGGGACCAGGCACCCAGTCGAAGGCGCCCGGGCCGCGCCGCACGATCACGTGCGGCTCCGGTGCCCCCGGCCGGCAGCGTCCGGGGATCACCGCCGCCGTCCGCGGCGTCGGGGCGGCTTCCTGGCGGCGTCGGGGCGGCCTCCTGAAGGCTTCCTGGCGGTCTGACAAATTGCGGCGCGCGATGCCCCCTGTTGATCGACGTCCCGGACTAGGGTGTGCTACCACCGACGCTCGGGAGGAGACTGCCGTGACCCTGGAGGCACAGGCACAGAAGCTCGTCGCCGGCCTGGTGCGGGTCGCCGTCATGGCGCCCACCGACGCACCCCCGCCCGAGCAGTCCCAGCTCCCCCCGCCGCACCGGCAGGTCCTGCTGCTGCTCGGCCGGCGGGACCGCGAGTTCCGCCTGTCCGACCTGGCCGCGGAGCTCGGCTCGTCGGTCGCGGCGACGATGGCGATCGTGTCGCCGCTCATCGCCGAGGGCCTGGTGGAGATGCGGCCGGCGCCGTCCTACGCCGCGCACGACATGCGGATCGCGGCGACCGACCGCGGGCTGGCGCTGACCCCCGCGCCGTCCAACTGGGCCGAGCGCGTCCTCGGCAGCGTCGAGGAGCTCGACGAGCACGCCCAGGCGCGACTCTTGCGGATCGTCACGACCAGGATCACCGAGCTGCAGCGGGAGGGCCGCATCCCGGTGAGCCGGATGTGCCTGTCGTGCCGGTTCTTCGACGGCTACCGCCACCCCGGCACCGAGGCGCCGCACCACTGCTGGTTCGTCGACGCCCCGTTCGGTTACCGGGAGCTACGACTGCACTGCCCTGACCACATTCCGGGCGGAAGCTCACCACGGTCCGGGTGAACGACCCCCTCACGCGCTGCACTCGCCCCCGGGTGCTCATATGCTGTGCCTGATGAACGCGCGGGGTGAGTCATGTCAATGTCGGTGACGGTCAATGTGTTGATGGACGGGTCCACGGTGGTCTCCGTCCGGGGCGAGATCGACCACGGGACCGCGACGACGCTCCGTCAGGACCTGGTGGCCGCCGCGACCCAGCGCCGGCCGAGCGTGCTGCGGGTCGACCTGGGGCTCGTCACGTTCCTCGACTCGGCCGCGGTCGGCGCGCTCGTGGGCGCGCAGCGCGAGGCGGGCGTCGAGGGCGTCCGCCTGGTCATCCACCGCGCCAGCCCGTTCGTGATCCGCCAGCTGAAGGTGGCCGGCGTCCACGAGCTCCTCGGCGCGCCGCCCGAAGCCGACCCGGACCAGATCACCTTCTGAGCCGGCGAAGGGCCGGCGACCGGCCGGCGACGGGCCGGCGACGGGCCGGCGCACCGCGGGCCGGGCCCCACCCGAGGCCGCCGGGGCGCTACGAGCCCGCGCTGTCCGCCTGGACCGGGGCGGGGGCGACCTGGGCCGGCACGGTGTGGTCCCAGCGGTCGGGGGCGGGGCGCACGTCGTCGTGCGGGAAGACCCAGGCCCGGTATGCCCACAGCCGGAACAGCATCGCGAGGGCCGTGCCGAGCACCATGCCGAAGCCGAAGTCGGAGATCTCCTCGACGAGGGCGCTGACCGCCGGCTCCTGCAGCCCGAAGATGTACCGCGCTACGAACAACGGCGCCGCGTTGACCGCGACGCCGATGCCGTTGATGACCAGGTAGAGCGCCATCTCATGATGGCGGCGCCGGCCGCCCCGGGTCCGGAAGGACCATTCGCGGTTCAGGAAGTACGACACCACCGACGCGACCACGTTCGCGATCGTGAGCGCGGTGACCGGCTTGTGCTCCAGCACGGTCAGCCGGAGCCCGTAGTTGACCAGCAGCGTGACCGCGTAGCAGAACCCGCCGACGATCACGAACTTGACCGTCTCACGGTGCCGCCGCATCCGCTGCGCCACGGGGCCGGGGAGCCAGTTGAGGGTCCGGTCAGTGAGCCGCATCGGCCGGACTATACCCGGCGAACCTTGCGACACGCCCGTTGTCGGGCTCCGGTTCCCACCCCCGTCCGTCACCGCTCACCCGTGCACACCGACGCCCCCGGCGTGACCGCGGCGGCCGCGTCCACCGGCCCCACGACCACGCAATACGCGACCACCGGATCGACGCCCTTCACCACGTACGACGTCGTGCCCGGCGGCACCTGCGCCAGCACCACCGCGGGCCCGCCGTCGCGTGAAAGCGCCACGACCGCCGTGCTCTCCAACCCCGTCCAGGTGACGGCGAGGGCCGTCCCGTCGTCCCGCAGCCGGAGGTCCCGCACCCTCGCCGGCGCGCCCTCTCCCTGCCCGGCCGCCGCCTCCTCCCCGGCCCGGGGAGCGGCCGTGCCGGTCGGTCCGGCCGGTGGCTTCGCGGTGGTCCGGTCCGGGGCGCCGCCCTGGCCCCACGGGATCGAGACCGCGGCGACGACCAGCGCGCCGGCCGCGACCGCGACCACCGCCTTCAACGGCACCACGACCCGCCGCTCCCCCGTGGTACGACTCCTGTCGCCGGGACCGGAAGCCTCGTGCGTCACGGCGGGGGCGTCCACGACCGCGGGAGGACGCACGACGCGCTCCCGCGCCACGGCGGGGGCGTCCACGACCGCGGGAGGACGCACGACGCGCTCCCGCGCCACGGCCTCGGGCACCACGGCCGGCACCTGGACGCGCCGCTCCGCCGGCTCCGGCAGTGGCTCCGGCAGTGGCTCCGGATCATCGACGTCCTCCGCCGCGACGTCCGCGGCGAAGGACCGCGCATCAGCGGCCTCCGGGGCATCGCCGGCCACCGCCGCCGCCTCCCGGAGCACGGGCGCGGGGTGCAGCAGGGCGGCGGGCATCGGGGGCTCGACGGCGGCGAGCTCCCACTCCATCGCCTTCGTGAACGGATGACGGTTGCCGAGCCGGGACCGCGCCGCCGCGTGCGCGACGGTGAACAGGCGGCGCGCCGCGGGGACGTTGCCGTCGTCGCGGTGCAGGGCGGCGAGCTCCGCGGCGATCCGGATGGTGTCCAGGTCGTCGGCGCCGTACTCCCGGCGGTGCACGGCGTAGGCGGCGTTGAGCATGGCGAGGGCGAGCGGGCGCTGGCCGCGGTCACGTTGCAGGAGCGCGAGGTTGACGCGGGCGAGACGGATGACCCGGGCCGCCTCCGCGCCGGTGACGGGGTCGGTCTCGTCGACGCCGCTGTCCAGGACGCGGTGGTAGAGCGCCTCGGCGGCGTCCCACTCGTCGTAGTCGTGCCGGACGGCGGCGAGCACGGCCCAGGCGTGCACCGTGGACACGTCCGACGGCCCGTACACCTGCTCGGCCTGCGTGGCGACGGCGTCCGCGAGGTCATAGGCTGCGGCGAGGTCACCGAGCTCGCGCAGCGCCTCGGCGAGCAGCCGGCGGGCCGTGAGCCGGTCACCGTCCGGCAGCCCTGGCTCGTCCAGCAGGGCCCGCGCGGCCTCCTGGGCGCCGTGCAGGTCCCAGGTGGCGACGAGCTCCTCGACGGCGGCGAGACGGGCGCCGAAGCCCCGCTTCGGCAGCGGGACGGGACCCGCGGTGGTATCGACGCTACTCACAGCCTTCCCTCCGCCCGAGAGCCTAGAGGGAACGGTGACGCAACGCCAGCCTTCGATCACGATGCGCGTAGATGGCGTCGGCTCCGGCAGCCTGCCACGTCGCTGCCGGAGCCGAGCCGTCCCGCGTTACCGCGTCGTAAGCCCGCGGGCGCCGCACACTGTGAACGTTCGGCCGCGCGGCCGGAGCCTTAAGAAGAAACAGGGTGCAGGCCCTGAGAATTCAGCCGAGCAGCCGGCGGTACAGGCGCAGATAGTCCTCGACCATCCTGTCGGCGGAGAAGCGGCTCACCGCGTGCCCGCGGACCTGGTGGCGGTCGAGCTTGAGCGCGTCGTCGAGCACCTCCACCGCCTCGGCGGCGGACCCCGCCAGGTATCCGGTGACCCCCTGGTCCACCACCTCCGGCATCGAACCGAGCGGATACGCCACGACGGGCGTGCCGCACATCATCGCCTCGACGACCGACAGGCCGAACGGCTCCGCGAAGCCGATCGGGTGCAGCAGCGCGGCGGCGGCGCCGAGGACGTCGGCGCGGTCGGTGGGGCCGATGTTGCCGAGGTACACGATCTGCTCGCCGTCGATCTGGGGCAGGACCTCCTCGGCGTGGTACCGCTCGTCGTGGACGGGGCCGGCGATGAGCAGCCGCCGGCCGGCGGCGCGGGCGATCCGGATCGCCTCGGCGGTGCCCTTGTCGGGGTGGATGCGGCCGAACGCGACGAGCGAGTCGCCCGGCGCGGCCCGGAACGGGAACTGCGCGACGTCGATGCCGTGGTAGATCGTGGCGGCGTAGTCGAGGCCGGGGCCCCGGTCGGCGTCGGAGATGGACACGAACGCCGAACGGGCCCGCTGGTACGCGGGGAGGATCGACGGCGAGCAGAAGCCGTGCACGGTCGTGACGAGCGGCGCCCGGCAGAACCCGCTCATCGCGAGGGGCAGCCAGTCCAGGTTGTTGTGCACGAGGTCGAACCCGGCGCTGCGTTCGAAACAGTGCGCCACGTGCAGCGCCTCCCAGATCCTCCCGTCGTAGGAGGTGTCCTCGTTGTACGGGCGCTCGACGACCCCGTCGAGGCGGGCGGCGGTGACCGAGTCGAGGCTGGCGAAGAGCGTGACGTCGACGCCGCGCGCGACGAGCCCCTCGGCGAGCAGGGAGACGACCTGTTCCCACGGCCCGTACGCGCGGGGCGGGGTCCGCCAGGCGATCGGTCCCAGCAGTGCGACCTTCATCCGCGCTCCCTACCCGTCATGTGGCACTCGAACCCGTCCATCTTCGCCCTGCTCAGTTACGCCACCCGGCTGCCGATAGGCAGGTCAGCCGAATCAGCGACAAGGAGACCGATGACCGCATGGCGCTGGTATGCGGGGCTGGGGCTCGGCGCGGTGGTCGTCGGCGCGTTCCTGCCGGTCATCCCGCGCCAGGCGCTGTACTCGCTGGTCGGCGCCTCGACCGTGGTCGCGGTGGTCGTCGGGGTGCGGCGCCACCGTCCGGCGCACCCGCGCGCGTGGTGGCTGTTCACCGCCGGCCTGGCCTGCTCGGTGCTGGGCGCGGTGGCGTGGGCGGTCGACTACACGCTGACCGGTGAGGTCGGCTTCCCGTCGGCGAAGGACGCGCTGTTCCTCGCCGCGTACCCGTTCCTCGGCGGCGGCCTGGTCAGCTGGGTGCGCCGCGACCCGCGCCGGCCGCGCTGGGAGCGGCTCATCGACTCCGGCATCGTCGCGTCCGGGGTGGCGGCGCTGAGCTGGACGTTCATCGTGCATCCGGTGCTGGCCGGCGCGCGCTTCGACGTCCCGCACCGGATCAGTCATGTGATGTACGCGGGGATCGACCTCCTGCTGGTCGTGGCGACGACCCGGATGGCCTTCACCAGCAGCGTGCGCAACGCCGCCCACCGGCTCGTGTGCGTGGCGGCGGCGACGCTCATCACCGGCGACATCGTGTACTACGTCGCGATCGCCTGGACCGGCGACCCGAAGGGCGACCGTGTCTCCGCGGCGCTGTACCTGTGCGCGTACGCGCTGATGGGCACCGGCGCGCTGCACCCGTCGATGGCGCAGGCCGCGGGCCGCCCGGAGCGCCCGCAGCAGGTGATCCCGCGGCGGCGGATCTACCTGTACTCCGTGCTGTCGCTGATCGGTCCGGTCATCGCGATCACGATGCTGCTGGTCGCGGCGCCGCTGCCGTCGCGGTCGTGGGCGGTCGTGCCCCTCGCCACGTCGATCGTCACGTCGGTGCTGCTCATCGCCCGGTTGAGCCAGCTCGTCCAGTTCGCGCACCGGCGGGTGGAGGAGCTCGACGCGCACGCGCTCGCCCTCGGCGCGGCGCTGCGCGAGCAGGAGGCGCTGCGGCAGCAGCTGACGCACCGGGCGCTGCACGACGCGCTCACCGGCCTCGGCAACCGCGCGCTGCTGCAGGAGCGCCTCGAGCACGCCCTGACCCGCACGAACGCGGCCCACGGCCTGCTGCTGCTGGACCTGGACGGCTTCAAGGACGTCAACGACTCGTTCGGCCACCCGGTCGGCGACGCGCTGCTGATGGAGGTCGCGGCGCGACTGCTCGGCGAGGTCGACACCGCCGACACGCTGGTCCGGCTCGGCGGCGACGAGTTCGCCATCCTCCTGGAGGACGTGCCGGTGCTGCGGGTGAACGCGGTCGGTCAGGCGATCGTCGACGCCCTCGCCCAGCCGTACGACATCGGCGGCCGGGAGCTGAACGTCACCACCAGCGTGGGGACCCTGCTGGTGCGCGCCCCGACGACACCCGCGGAGGCGCTGCAGCTCGTGGACCTCGCCCTGTACGCGGCGAAGGCGGCGGGCAAGAACCGGCTCGCCGCCTACGAGCCGCGGCTGGCCAGCGAACGGCACGAGCACATGCGCCTGTCGGCGGAGCTGCGGCGGGCCGTGGCGAACGACGAGTTCACGGTCAACTACCAGCCGGTGGTGGACCTGTCGACCGGCCGGGTCACCGCGGTCGAGGCGCTGCTGCGCTGGAGCCCCGACGGGCGGCCGGTGCCGCCGATGGAGTTCATCCCCATCGCCGAGCAGTACGGCCTGATCGTCCCGATCGGTGCATGGGTGCTGCGGCAGGCGTGCCGCGACGTCCGCTCCTGGCATGACAGGTTCGGCATCTCCGTCACCGTCAACGTGTCCGGCCGCCAGCTGCGCGAGCCGGACTTCGCGCGGACGGTCCTCTCGGCGCTGCGGGAAGCGGACCTTCCCGGCGGCGCGCTGATCCTGGAGATCACCGAGACGGTGCTGGTGTCGTCGTCGACGGAGAGCGACGACGTGACGGCGCTGCTGTCGGCGCTGCGCGAGGAGGGCGTGCGGGTCGCCGTCGACGACTTCGGCACCGGGTACTCGTCGCTGGCCTACCTGCGCCACCTGCCGGTCGACATCTTGAAGATCGACCGCGCGTTCACGCCGGAGGGCGGGATGGCGGAGGAGATGGCGTTCACGCGGGCGATCGTCGAGCTGGGCAACAGCCTGCGCCTGTCGGCGATCGCCGAGGCGGTCGAGACGCCGGAGCAGGCGGACCGGCTGCGCGAGCTGGACTGCCCGCAGGCCCAGGGGTACCACTTCTCCAGGCCGCTGCCGGCCGACGCCCTCGACGAGGTCCTCACCGCGGGCGACGGCGTCCTGCACGGCACCCCCACCCCCGCCACGACCTGACCGCGACGTCCGCACGGGGCTTGCAGCCTGCCGGGACGGAAGGAGGACCCGGGGTGGGCCGGGTCCTCCTCAGGTGTGACTGTCGGTCTGCGGTTCACCAGTCCTTGATCCAGGTGACCTTGGTGTCGAGCCACTCGTTGAGGCGGGCGACCTGGTCGACGTCGGTGTCGAGCCAGCTGACCTGCCCGGTGATGGCGAGGATCGCGAAGACGACGGCGGTGCCGCTGAACAGCACGCCGAGGGTGCCGAGGCCGCGGCCGGCGACGTGGCGGCGGGCGCCGGCGAGGATGCCGCCGAAGGACAGCAGCAGGCCGAGGGCGCCGAGCGGCAGCGCCCACACGGCGAGCAGGCCGGTGAGGGCGGCCGCGACCGCGACGACGCCGGTGATGAGGCCGAGCGTCGACAGCATGCTCGCGCGGGCCGGGCGGCCCGGCTCGGCGACGACCTCCGGCTCGGTGACGATCTCGCGGTCCGTGACGGGCTCGCGGTCGATGACCGGCTTCATGGTCGTCGTGTGCGACTCGCGGCGGTCGGCGATGCCGTCCCGGTCGGTGTCGGTGTCACCGGGCAGCGGGCCGACGGCGGGGATGCGGTGGGTGCGGTCCGAGGTCCGCAGCCGCTTCGACTCGACGCGGTCGTCGATGCCGTCACGGTCCACGTCGACGGTGGGGCCGGCCTTCTGGTCGAGCGTGCGGTCGGCGACCCCGTCGTGGTCGCGGTCGGCCTTGCCGTAGAGGGTGCCGCCCTCGACGCGGTCGTCCACCCCGTCATGGTCCCGATCGACCTTGGGGCCGACCTCGCGGTCGGCGGTGTCGCCCACCTTCTGGTCGAGCGTGCGGTCGTCGACCCCGTCGTGGTCCCGGTCGACCTGGGCGTTGCGCCCGCCGAACAGCTGCCCGATGCGTGCCACGCGTGTTCACCTCCTGTGGAGCGCCCGGCCGCAGGCCCGGGGGGTGGGAGTGCGGCGGATCGGGCGGATGTCGATGCGGTACCCAACGGCGTCTCACCTCAATCGGGTGTCGTTCGTTTGGTGGGGGTATGCCCGGGTATCGCCGGAGGCATGAAGCCTGAACTCACCCATGACGAGATCGAAGCCCGCAGCCGGCTCGGCCGGTTCATCCCGATGGCGAGCCTGCCCGGCGACCGCGACGACCTCCTCGCCGGCGCCACGGACCTCAACGCGCCCGACGACGTGCTCAGCGCGCTGGAGCGGCTGCCGGAGGACGAGACGTTCGAGACGGTGAGCGAGATCTGGGCCGCGCTCGGCCACCGCAACGAGGACGCCCACCACTGACGGAGATCCAGCGGGCCGGGATACCGGTGTACGACCTTGCCGCGACGCACTACCGTCCCGCGGCGTGGAGTGTTCCGTGCTGGGACCGGTCGAGGTGGTGGCCGGCGGAAGGCCCGTCGACCTGGGCGGCTCCCGCCAGCAACTGATCGTGGCGGGGCTGCTGTTCCACTCGGGCCGGGTGGTCGCGGTGCCGGACCTGGTGGAGCTGGTGTGGGACGACGACCCGCCGGTGACCGCCCGCAACCAGCTGCAGACCGGGGTGTACCGCATCCGCCGCCTCCTCGGCGCCGACGGCGAGGCCCTGCGGACCGACCCGGCCGGCTACCGGATCACGCTGCCGGAGGACCGGCTCGACCTGTCCCGCTTCCGGGCGGCACTGCGCCGGGCCCGCACCGAACCGGACCCGGAGGCCGCCGCGCGGCTGTACCGCACCGCCCTCGACGAGTGGCGTGGCACCCCGTTCGCCGGGCTGCCCGGCTCGGTGATCGCCCGGTGGCGCAACTCGCTCGTCGAGCTGCGCTGGGCCGCGACCGAGGAGTGGGCGGAGACCCTGCTGGCCCTGCGCCGGCACCGCGAGGTGGTCGAGCACGCGGCACCGCTCGTCGCCGGCGACCCGCTGCGCGAGCGCCTCGCCGGTGCCGTCATGACCGCCCTGCACCGCGATGGCCGCCAGGCCGAGGCGCTGCACCTCTACCGGCGCACCGTCGAGGCCCTGCGCGACGAGCTCGGCGTCGACCCCGGCCCGCGGCTGCGCGACCTGCACATGGAGGTGCTCCGCGGCACCGCGGAGACGTCGCCGCAGGGACCGGGGCCCAGCGCCCTGCCCCGGACGGTCGCCCGGCTGCGGGGGCGGGAGGAGGAGACCGCGCGGCTGCTGAGGGCGGCCTACGGCCCGTACCGCCTGATCGTCGTCGACGGGATGGCCGGCGTCGGGAAGTCCGCGTTCGCGGTGTCCGCCGCCGAGGCACTGCGGCCCGAGTATCCGGCCGCTCAGCTCTTCGTCGATCTTCAGGGGCACAGCGAGGGCGACCCGGTGTCGCCGGTCGACGCCCTCGGCCTGCTCCTCGCCCAGCTCGGCGAGGCACCGCAGCGCATCCCCGGCGACCTGCCGGGCCGGCAGGTCCTGTGGCGGCGGGCCCTCGCCGGCCGCGGGTCCGTCGTGGTGCTGGACAACGCCGCCGGCGCCGAGCAGGTGCGGCCGCTGCTACCCCCGGCCGACGCGCCGTGCGTGGTGCTCGTGACCAGCCGGACCAGGATCGGGCCGGTCGACGACGCGTTCCTGCTGAAGCTGGAGCCCCTTCCCGTCGATGCCGCGGTGGCGGTGCTGCGGGACGCGGTGGGTGAGCGGGTGGACGCCGAGCCGGAGGCGGCGGTCACGGTGGTCGAACTGTGCGGGCGGCTGCCGTTGGCGGTGCGGCTGATCGCGCACCGGTTGCAGCACCGGCCGCGGTGGAGTCTGGCGGCGATGGTGGAGCGGTTACGGGCCGCGGATCCGCCGCCGATCGCGGTGTCGGCGGAGGGCCACAGCGTGGCGGCGGCGTTCGACGTGTCGTACAGGCAGTTGAGCGGGGCCGAGCAGCGGTGCTTCCGGCTGCTCGGGCTGCATCCGGCGGGTGAGTTCGAGGCGTGGCCGGCGGCCGCGCTGGCCGAAGTGCCGGTCGGGCAGGCCCGGGAGCTGCTGGACCGGCTGGTGGAGGTGCACCTGCTGGAGGAGGACCAGCCCGGCCGGTACCGGCTGCACGACCTGCTGCGCGAGTTCGCCGCCACCCTGGTGACCGAGGAGGAACGGGCGGCCGCGACCACCCGGCTGCTCGACTACTACCTGCACACGGTCGCCGCCGTGAACCGCCCCCTGGAGCTGATCCAGGCGATCGCACCGGACGTGCGGCCGGACGCGTTCCAGCGGTCCTTCTCCGACGAGCACGAGCGCCTGCTCTGGTTGCGGGCGGCGTGGCCCGCCGTCGTCGCCCTCGCCGACGAGGCGCACCGCACCGGCGCGCACCGGCACGCGGTCATGCTGCACCGGGTGCTGTGGCGGTTCGCCAACAACGAGGGGCGGGCCGAGATCGCCGAACGGCTCGGCCTGCAGGCCATCGCGTCCGCGTCCGCGCTCGGCGACGACGGGCTGATCGCGCTCGCCAGCAACTGGCACGCCGGCACGACGATGCGGCTGGGGCGCAGCACGGAGAACATCAGGCACCTGGAGCGCGCCGCGGCGCACTACGTCACGGCCGGCATGCCGCAGGAGGTCAGCCGCGTCCAGGTCAACCTCGGCATCGTGTGCCGCGCCGCCGGATGGCTCGCCGAAGGCATGGAGCACCTGCGCACGTTCCGCGAGCTGAACAAGGAGCACGCCAGCACGCCGTTGGCCCTCTTCGAGACCGGCGCGACCGAGCTCCTGCTGGGGCGGCCCGCCCAGGCCCGCGTGACGTTGCGCGACGCGGCGCTGCACATGCACCGCATCGGCGCGACCCTGCAGCTCGCCAACCTGTGCAACGAGTTCGCCGGGGCGCACCTCGCGCTCGGCCACCCGCGGCTGGCGCTGCTGCTGTTCACCCGCGGCCATCGGATGAACCGGGAGGCCGGCAGCAGGGCCGGCGTCGTCGAGGCGCTGTGCGGGATGGGCCGCACGCACGCGGTGCTCGGCGACCCCGACGCGGCACTGCGCTGCCATCACGAGGCATCCGAGCAGGTCCGCGACCTGGCGCCGTTCTTCGAGGCCAGCGCCCGCAACGACCTCGGCACCACGCTGACCCTGCTCGGGCGGACCGGCGACGCGATCGCCGCGCACGAGCTGGCGCTGCGCCTCGCCGAGCTGACCGAACGACGCTACGAGCGGGCCCGCGCGCACGCCGGGATCGCCGACGCGCTGCGGCGCGAGGAGCGGGACGACACGGCCGAGCGGGCCGCGGCGCGGGCGTTGTTCGAGGCGTGCGGCCTGGACCCCGCGGCGGTGGCGCGGGCCTCAGAGCCGGCGCAGCAGCTTGTGCTCCTCAACGACCGGCACTGACAACGTCTTGTAGCCGACCTCGTCGAACAGGACCGTCATGTGCTCGCCGGCGTACGACATGACGACGCCCTTGCCCCACTCGCCGTGGCGGACCTCGCTGTGGACCGGGAACGGCACGTCGGCCGTGGCGGCGAGCCCGGCCTGCGCGCTGCCGTCGTGGCAGTTGTCGCAGTGGCCGCAGGTGCCCTCGAGGTGCTCGCCGAAGTATGCCAGCAGCGTCCGGCCGCGGCACAGCTCCGTCTCGGCGAAAGTGCGCATCATGTCCAGGCGCGACCGCGACAGCGTCTGCTGCCGCTCGGCCTGCTCCTCCGCGAGCTCCGCCGCCTTCGCGGGGGTCGGCGCCCACCGGGGTGCCTTGACCTTGCTGCCGTGCAGCAGCTGCGCGCCGCCGACCTCCTCCAGGAGGCTCAGCAGCTGCCCGAGCTTGCGCGCGCCGAGGCCGGTGCGCTCCTCCAGCTCGTCGCGGGTGACCGCCTCGGGCGCGACGGAGCGCAGCAGCGCCGCGAGGGAGCTGACCTCCTCGCGGTCGACGGAGACGTTCGTGAAGAACTTCCGCAGCCCGGTGTCCTCGGTGCGGTGCAGCAGCAGCACCTGCGCCGGCTTCCCGTCGCGCCCGGCCCGGCCGATCTCCTGCAGGTAGGAGTCGGGCGAGTCCGGCAGCGCGATGTGGTTGACCCAGCGGATGTTGGGCTTGTCGATGCCCATGCCGAACGCGGTCGTCGCGACCATGATCTCGACCTCGTCGGCGAGGAACGCCTCGTGCGCGCGTTCGCGGTCGCCTGCGCTCATGCCGCCGTGGTACGCGACGGCCGGCATGCCCTCCTCGACGAGCCGCTCGGCGAGCTCCTCGGTGGCGCGGCGGGTCGGCGCGTAGATGATCCCGGGCGGCGTGGACTCCTTCAGCCGGGTGAGCAACCGCCGGTAGCGGGTCTGCTCGTCGGGGCAGTGCACCGACTCCAGGAACAGGTTGGGCCGGTCGAGGCCGGTCACGACGATCTCCGGGTCGCGCATGCCGAGCCGCTCGACGATGTCCTCGCGGACCGGCGGCGAGGCGGTCGCGGTGAGCGCGACGATCGGCGGGCGGCCCAGCTCGCGGATGAACTGCCCGAGCTGCAGGTAGTCGGGGCGGAAGTCGTGGCCCCACGCGGAGACGCAGTGCGCCTCGTCGACGGCGACGAGGCTCGGCTTCAGCGCCTTGATCTGGGCGACGCGGGCCGGGTCGGCGAACTGCTCGGGGGTCAGGAACACGAACTCGGCGTCGCCGGCGCGCAGCGCCTCGAGGGCCTCCTCGCGCTCGGCCTTGCCCTCGGCCGAGGACAGCCGCACGGCCTGCAGCGACGCCTGGTTACGGGCGGTCAGCGACGCGATCTGGTCCTGCTGCAGCGCCAGCAGCGGCGAGATGACGATCGTCGGGCCGGGCAGCAGCGGCGCCGGCACCTGGTAGATGGCGGACTTCCCGGCGCCCGTCGGCAGCACCGCCAGGGCGTCGCGCCCCTCCATCAGGGCCTGCATGGCCTGCACCTGCTCGTCTCGCAGCCGGTCCCAGCCGAAGTGTTCCTTCGCGATGCGCCGCAGGTCGTCCGTCATCTGTGGATTCCTCTGGTAGGACGGGAGGTATGCCTATCGAAACACAGGGCGTCGTCGCCCTCGGCAAGGGACGGCCCGTCAGCCTCGAAACCGTCATCGTCCCCGACCCAGGCCCCGGCGAGGCGGTGGTGGAGGTGCAGGCGTGCGGGGTCTGCCACACCGACCTGCACTACCGCGAGGGCGGCATCGGCGACGACTTCCCGTACCTGCTCGGCCATGAGGCCGCCGGGATCGTCTCCGCCGTCGGCCCGGACGTCACCGACGTCGCGCCCGGTGACTTCGTCGTGCTCAACTGGCGGGCCGTCTGCGGGCAGTGCCGGGCGTGCCTGCGCGGGCGTCCCTGGTACTGCTTCAACACCCACAACGCGAAGCAGAAGATGACCCTCGCCGACGGCACCCCGCTGTCGCCGGCCCTCGGGATCGGCGCGTTCCTCAAGTACACCCTGGTCGCCGCCGGTCAGTGCACGAAGGTCGACCCCCGCGCGTCGGCGAGCGTCGCCGGGTTGCTCGGCTGCGGCGTGATGGCCGGCATCGGCGCCGCGATCAACACCGGCAACGTGGGCCGCGGCGACTCGGTCGCGGTGTTCGGCTGCGGCGGCGTCGGCGACGCGGCGATCGTCGGCGCGGTCCTCGCCGGCGCGCGCACGATCATCGGCATCGACGTGGACGTGCGCAAGCTCGCGTGGGCGCAGGAGTTCGGGGCGACGCACGTCATCAACTCGCGCGAGACCGACCCGGTCGAGGCGGTGCGGGCGCTGACCGGCGGGTTCGGCGCGGACGTCGTCATCGAGGCGGTGGGGTCGCCGCAGGTGTACGAGCAGGCCTTCAACGCCCGCGACCTGGCCGGCACGGTGGTGCTCGTCGGCGTGCCGCGCCCCGACATGCAGCTGACCCTGCCGTTCCTGGAGGTCTTCGGCCGGGGCGGCGCGCTGAAGTCCAGCTGGTACGGCGACTGCCTGCCGTCGCGGGACTTCCCGATGCTCGTCGACCTGTACCTGCAGGGACGGCTCCCCCTCGACAAGTTCGTCAGCGCCACCGGCGGCCTGTCGGACGTGGAGGCGGCCTTCCACGAGATGGAGGCGGGCACGGTCCTGCGGACGGTGATCGTGCTGTAAGGCTCTTTTCGGGATGTATCGGTCGCAGCCTTGTTGCCGATAGGTTCCCGATATATCGTCGAACTATCAACGACAGTCGACAACAGGTCGGCGACCGTTCGACGATTGGAAACGATCATGCGATCACGACACGGAGCGATGCTCTTCGACGCGGGTGCCTGGCACCGTGGCTTCGGCGGCTTCATCCCGCCCTTCCCTCCCGGTGGCCCGGGCGGTCCGGGCGGGCGCGGCTGGGGCCACGGGCACGGCCGGGGCGCAGGACGCGGCGGCTGGGGCGGCAAGGGCACGGGCCGGGGCGGCCGCCCCAACGTGCGCCTCGCCGTCCTGGCGCTGCTGCACGAGCGCCCCATGCACGGCTACGAGATGATCCAGGAGCTGGAGAGCCGCACCGGCGGCATCTGGCGGCCGAGCCCCGGCTCGATCTACCCGACGCTCCAGCTGCTCGAGGACGAGGGCCTCATCACGGCCGAGGAGCAGGGCGGGCGCAAGCGCTTCGTCCTGACCGACACCGGCCGCCCCGAGGCCGAGGCCGCCGCACAGAACGCGCCCTGGCAGGAGTACGGCGACGAGAACGTCTCCCAGGCGCAGGAGTTCCGCGACGCCGCGATCGGCATCATGGACGCCCTGCGGCAGGTCGGCTTCAACGGCACCGCCGAGCAGCGCACCCAGGCCCTCGAGGTCCTGACCGAGACGCGCCGCAAGCTGTACGCCATCCTCGCCGACTGATGCCGGCGCACGGGACGACCCACCAGCGATCCACCCGCCTGGTCGGGCGGGTGGATCGCCGCATCTCCGCCCGGGACCACCACGCCGTCTCCACCCGGGGCCGCACGTCATCCCTGAAGCCTGCGGGAGTCGGCGCCTGAAGCCTGCGGGAGTTCGGCGGTGGGCATGGCATCTCTTGCGGTGGATCAGGTGAGCAGCTCGGGTGCTGCCGGGCCGTTCACAAGCACGATACCCCCGCCGAAGAAATCGATCTTCCGCCGGAACAGTCGACCCACGGCGGCATGACCCTCCGTAGTCTACGCTGCCCCGAGCGCCCGGCACGGTGGCCGGGCGGGGTCAGACGGCGGCCGGTTCGCGCTTCTCGGCAGGTTCCTCGGAGATCTTTTTGCGGGTGGCGAGAAACGAGCCGGCGAGAATCAGCACGAAGGCGCCGACGGTCAGTGGGGTGATCTTCTCGTGCAGGACGGCGGCGCCGAGGATGACGGCGACGGCGGGGTTGACGAAGGTGATGACCGTGGCGCGGACGCCGCCGACCTCGGCGACGAGGGCGAAGAACAGCACGAACGCGAGCGCGGTGCACACGACGGCCAGGGTGACGGCGGCGAGGGCGGGGCGGAGGGTCACCGTGCGGGCCAGGGACGGCAGGCCGGGGGCGACGAACGGGGCGAAGAGCAGCGCGCCGGCGGCCAGGGACACGGCGGACACCCCGTAGCGGGGGACGTCGGAGAGCCAGCGTTCGATGATCAGCGGGCCGGACGCGTAGCAGATCACGACGCCGAGGAGCTCCAGGAGCGGGACGGGGCCGCCGGTGGTGCCGTGGAAGCCGACCAGCAGGCCGACGCCGGCGAGGCCGGTGACCAGGCCCGCGATGCGGGTGCCGGAGAGGCGTTCGCGGGCGATGAGGGCGGCGGCCAGGGGTACACCGGCGATGACGAGACCGGTGAAGGCGCTGTCGACCTCCTGTTCGGCGTGGGACAGCAGCAGCCAGGGGATGCCGACCTCGACGACCGTGTAGGCGAGCAGCGGCAGCCACGGGCGCAGTGAGGCCCGGACCTCCTTGCGGTACAGGGCGATCGGCAGCAGCAGGAGCGCGCCGAGGGCGGTGCGGACGAAGACCAGCTCGGCGGGGCCGATGTCGCGGACCGCGACCTTGATCAGCAGGTACGGGATGCCCCACACGACGGACATGGCGATGAAGAGCAACCAGCCACGACGACTCATGCCGGCAGCATCACGCGACGGTGCGCACGGGGTCTTGAACGGAGTTGCGGAACGCGGCCGGGGTGACGCCCGTCACGCGCTTGAACCACCGGGTGAGGTGGGCCTGGTCGGCGAAGCCGACGGCGCCGGCGACCTCGGCGGGGGTGTGGCCGGCGGCGAGGAGGTGGCGGGCGCGGCAGACGCGTTCGAGGACGAGCCAGGCGTGCGGCGGGAAGCCGGTCGCGGCGCGGAAGACGCGCAGCATGTGGAACGGGGACAGTTCGACGCCGTCGGCGAGCTCGCGGAGGTTGGGGGCGCTGCGGAGGTCCGCCATGAGCCGGTCGCGGATCTCGGTGACCTTCCGCCCGGCCGCGGCGTCCTGGGCGGGCAGGGCCGGCGTGCCGGAGGGGGCGTGCGAGCCGTGCCGGCGGACCACCGAGGCGAGGGCCCAGGTGAGCTTCGAGTGGGCGGCGAAGGTGTCGGTACCGGAGGTCAGCGCCTCGTGGGCCGAGCGGATCAGGTGCACGGTGTGCGGGTCGTGGACCACCGCGTCGGCGAAGTGTGCCGGCGCCGCGAAGCCCTCGAAGAGCAGGTCGGCGGGCGGGTAGAAGACGCGGTAGGCCCAGCCGGACGGGTCGGCGGCCTGGCCGTCGTGCGGCTCGCCGGGCTCCAGGATCGCCAGGCTGCCGACGCCCGCCCGGTGCAACGCGCCCCGGTAGTGGAACTGTTCGGCGCCGCAGACCACGACGCCGATGGCGAAGGTCGTGTGGCTGTGCCGGGTGAACGCGTGCCGCCGGTAGTCGGCGGTGAGCAGATCGACCTGGAAGCGGCCGTCGTCCACCCGGGTCCAGCGAGCCGAGTCGGTCATGCGAAAGCCGAAAAAGCAACAAACGCCGAAAAAGCCAAAAACGCCGCGAAAGCCCGGATAGCGGAAAAGAGCGGGGAGGTCATGCGGTCACCGTGTAGCCGAACGGCAGCTCCAGCCGGTGCCGTTCGAGCAGGTCTGCGTCGGCGAGCAGCTCCCGGGTCGGGCCGTCGGCGGCGATCCGGCCGTCGTCGAGGATGACGGAGCGCGGGCAGAGCTCCAGGGCGTACGGCAGGTCGTGGGTCACCATCAGCAGCGTGACCGGCAGCGACCGGAGGATGGCGGCGAGCTCCCGGCGCGACGCGGGGTCGAGGTTGGAGGACGGCTCGTCGAGCACGAGGATCTCCGGCCGCATCGCGAGGACGGTGGCGACGGCGACCCGGCGGCGCTGCCCGAAGGACAGGTGGTGCGGGGCGCGGTCGCGGGCGAAGGCCATCCCGACCGCGTCGAGGGCCTCGTCGACGCGCGCGGCCAGCTCGGCGCCGCGCAGGCCGAGGTTGGCCGGGCCGAAGGCGACGTCCTCGGCGACGGTCGGCATGAAGAGCTGGTCGTCGGGGTCCTGGAAGACGATCCCGACGCGGCGGCGGACCTCCTTCAGCCCGGCCCGGTCGCGCGGCTCGACGGCCAGGCCGCCGACCTCGACGCCGCCGGCGGTCGCCGTGTGGATGCCGTTGAGGTGCAGCACGAACGTGGTCTTGCCGGCGCCGTTGGGGCCCAGCAGGGCGACCCGCTCCCCCTGCGGGACGGTGAGGTCGACGCCGCGCAGCGCCACGTGCCCGTCGGGGTATGCGAAGTGCAGGCCGGTCACCCGCAGGGATGGCGTCACCCGAGCAACGCTACCGTCGCGATCGCGCCGGCGACGACGGGCACCGTGGCGGCCGCCGCCCACTGCCGGGCGGTCGCGCCGCCGCCGGCGAGCGCCAGCGGGATGCGCCCCTCGTAGCCGCGGGAGATCATCGCCAGGTAGACGCGTTCGCCGCGCTCGAAGGCGCGCAGGAACAGCGCGCCGATGCCGGTGGCGAAGCCCTTGATCTGCCACAGGAAGCGCGGGTCGTAGCCGCGGGAGCGCTGCGCGACCCGCATCCGGCGGCCCTCGCCGGCCAGGACGTCGAGGTAGCGCAGCATGAACGTGGCGATGACGGTGATCATCGCCGGGCAGCGCAGCCGGTCGAGGCCGAGCAGCAGGTCGCGTGGGGTGGTGGTGCCGGCGAGCAGCAGCGAGGAGAGCACGCCGAGGGTGCCCTTGGCGATGATGTTCCACATGCCGTAGACCCCGTCGACGGACAGGCTCATGCCGAGCCAGTGCACCCGCTCGCCGTGGCCGAGGAACGGCAGCGCGAACGCGAACAGGATGAACGGCAGCTCGATGAGGGAGCGCAGGGCGAGCCAGCGCAGGCCGATCCGGGCGGTGAGCGCGACCGCCACGATGACGGCGAGGTAGCCGCCGAACGCCCACAGCGCCTCGCGCGGCGTCGCGACGACGGCGACGGTGAACAGGACGCTGGCGGCGATCTTCACCTCGGGCGCCAGGTCGTGTACCGGCGAGCGCCGGTCCACGAACAGTGCGTGGCTGTGCCCGGTCCCCATGTCAGCCCGCCTGATGCGAGGAGCGCGAGGATCGACCGGCGCGCAGCAGCCAGAAGACGCCGCCGCCGAGCGCGAACGTGGCGACGACCCCGATCGCCCCGGACAGGCCGGTGGAGAGGAAGTCGTTGCCGATGCCGCGCAGCCCGTACCCGGCGAGGGGGCTGTCCTTGGTGGCGTTGTCCGTCTCCGACTGCGCCATGCAGGTGCCGCCGGTGATGTGGTCGTCGGCGTCGAAGGTGCAGCCCTCCCGGGCGACGGAGTCGAGGCCGTCGGGGTGGCCGGAGGCGTAGTTGCTGACCACGCCGGCGAGCAGCAGCGCGGCGATCAGGCCGCTGAGGATGAACCAGGTCGACTTCTTCATGCCGTGACCGCCTCACTGACGACCGGACGCCGCAGGTTGCGGACCGCGTAGACGAGGTCGGGGCGGACCTTCGCCACGTAGGTGACGGTGAGCGCGGTGATGACGCCCTCGCCGAGCCCAATCAGCAGGTGCGTGCCGGCCATGGCGGCGGCGATCGCGCCGAGGGACCTGCCGACGTCGGTGGCGCCGCCGAGGGCGTACTGGAGGACGAAGCCCTGCGAGGCGACCGTCACCGACACGACGCTGGCGATCACGGCGGTCGCGGTCAGCGTCCAGGTGCGCCGGGGCAGCACCCGCAGCAGGGTGGCGACGACCAGGTAGCCGGCGGCGGTGCCGAGCAGCGCCATGTTGGTGACGTTGAGCCCGAGGGCGGTGACGCCGCCGTCGCTGAAGATCAGTGCCTGCACGACGAGGACGATCGTGACGCAGATCGCGCCGAGGTAGGGCCCGACGAGGATCGCGGCGAGGGTGCCGCCGAGCAGGTGGCCGCTGACCCCGGGCAGCACCTGGAAGTTGAGCATCTGCACGGCGAAGATGAACGCCGCGACCAGGCCCGCCATGGGCACGAGCCGGTCGTCGAGCTCGCGCCGGCCCTGGATGAAGCACAGGGCGAGCCCGGCGAGGGCGACACCGGCGAACAGCACCGCGATCTGGTTGTCGATGATCCCGTTGGAGATGTGCATGGCTACCGCAGGCATGCCATGCAGCCTATTGCCGACGCCACGTTGTTGCCAAGAGTTTGCAACAAGGCGCGCGCGAACCTCAGGCGAGGATCCTGGTGTTCCTGGTCGTCGGGCTGGCGTCCACCAGGTGAACGCGGTTCCGGCCGTTGTGTTTCGCGTGGTAGAGGGCCTCGTCGGCGCGCCCGACCACCTCGTCCGCGGCCTCCACGCCGTCCCACCGGACCAGCCCGGCGGAGAACGACTGGCCGTGCGGGGTCACCTCGCGCAGCCGGTCCAGGATCCATGCCGCCTCCGGCGGGGCGGCGCCGACGAGGAGCACGCCGAACTCCTCGCCGCCGTAGCGGGCCAGGGTGTCGCCGGGGCAGAAGCGGCGCCGAACAGCACGTAGGCGGCCATCCAGCCGGCGTCCATGGCGCCGCCCGCGTACACGGCGATCGTGTTGACGACGCTGTAGAGCACGTCGGTGCCGAGCGTGAGGCCGAACGCGCCGATCAGGAACCGGTAGCTGGCGCTGCGCCCGCCGGGGCTGGTCACGAGGCGCAGCAGCATCGACATGAGCAGCAGGTCGCCGGCGGGCGCGCCGAGCGACACGAGCCTCGCCAGGAGCCCGGCCGAGTGGTCCGCGGCGATCGGGCGCATCAGGAACGTCCAGGTCAGCAGCGCCAGGCCGGTGGAGATGATGAGCGCGTCCTGCAGCCCGGCCCAGTCCCGGCGGGAGACCGACCCTTGATGAGGATGTAGACGCCGGTCGCGAGGACGGGGGTGGCGGCGAGGTAGATCGCGTCGGCGTAGGACGGGAACGACGGGTCGTCGAGCGCGTAGTACCGGCAGGCGAACACGAAGTCGCCGGCGGACCACATCCCGATCCCGGCGGCGACGCAGTACCAGACCGACGGCCGGACCGGGCGGTTGCGCCGGATGCCGGCCAGGATCGCCAGCGTGCAGGACGCGGACAGGGCCGGGTAGAGCAGGCCGCGCTCGATGCCACCGGCCGGCAGCAGGTAGTACGCGACGATGACGAGCGCCCCGCACACGGTCCAGAGCTGCCAGGGTGCGGGGCGTCCGATCGTTGCCATGCCCACCTGGTTCGTCAGGCGGCGGGGGTGCGTGAAACGCCGGCGGGTGCAGGTGCGGCGCCGACAGGTGTTACCAGGTCACCGGTAGCGTCTCGACGCTGCGCACGATCATGCCCTGCTTGAAGCGCAGCTCCTCGTCGGGCACGGCCACCCGGACCGCGGGCATCCCTGCTCCGGAGGGTGACCGCCCGACAACCTATCGAAGCATGGAAATTCCTGCCGCCCCTGCGGTGTCCCCCTCGCCGCCTTCCGTGACGGCGCCCAGCGTGCCGTTCTCCAGGTGCACGAGGTGCCCGGTGACCGCCCGGGCGTGCTCGGGCTGCTGTTCGACCAGCAGGACGGTGAGCCCGGTGCGGGTCAGCTCGGCGACGACGGACCGGACCCGCGCGGCGAGGTCGACGGCGAGCCCCTCGCACGGCTCGTCGAGCAGCAGCAGCCGCGGCTGGGTCAGCAGCGCCCGGGCGATCGCGAGCATCTGCGCCTCGCCGCCGGAGAGCTGGTTGCCCTTGTGGGTGAGTCGCTCGCCGAGCCGCGGCAGCAGGTCCAGGACGCGCTGCCGGGTCCACTCCCCCTTGCGGCGCGACAGCGTCAGGTGCTCGGCGACGGTGAGGCTGGCGAAGACCCGGCGCCCCTGCGGCACCAGCGCGACACCCGCCCTGGCGATCGCGTGCGCCGGTCGCCGGGCCAGCTCGGTGCCGCCCAGCCGGACGCTGCCGGAGCGGGCCTTGACCAGGCCGGCGATGGTGTGCACGAGGGTGGTCTTGCCGGCGCCGTTCATCCCGAGCACCGCCAGGGCCGTGCCCTCCGGCACGGACAGGTCGACGCCGTGCAGGACGGTGCCGCCGCCGTACCCGGCGTGCAGCCCCTCGATGGTCAGCGTCATGGGGCCACTCCGGCGTAGGCGGCCGCCACCTCGGGCGAGGAGCGGGTCTCCGGGACGGTGCCGGTGTGCACGTGACGGCCGGAGTGCAGCACCGTGATCCGGTCGGCGAAGCCGTAGACCAGGTCGAGGTGGTGCTCGACCAGCAGGATCGCGACGGTGAGCGGCAGCGACGCCAGCAGCGACGCGAGGACCTCGACCTCCGGCGGGGCGAGACCCGCGGCGGGCTCGTCGAGCAGCAGCAGGCGCGGCTCCCCCGCCAGGGCCATCGCCAGCTCCAGCTGCCGGCGCTGCCCGTGTGACAGCGCGCCCGCGAGGGTCTGGTCCACGCCGGTCAGCCCGACGCCGGCGAGCAGGTCCCGGGCGTGCTCGTGGGCCCTGGCGCGGCGGCCGGCGCGCAGCCGTCCCCACGGCCGGCGGGCGGCGACGAGCACGTTGTCCAGCACCGGCAGGCTCGACCAGACGGCCGGGTGCTGGTGGGTCCGGCCGACGCCGAGCCGGGCCCGGCGGGCCGGGCCGAGCCGGGTGACGTCGCGGCCGTCGAGCCGGATGCGGCCCGCCGTCGGCCGCAGCGACCCGGCGACCAGGTTGAGCAGCGTGGACTTGCCGGCGCCGTTCGGGCCGATCAGCCCGACCCGGTCGCCGGGCGCCATCCGCAGGTCGACACCGTCCAGGGCGGCGAGGTCACCGTACCGGCGACCGAGCCCCTCCACCTCGAGCACGTCAGTCATGCGCCGACCGCTTCCCCAGCAACCCCCGTGGCAGGAGGTACACGCAGATGATGAACAGCCCGCCCAGCACCAGCGGCGCGTGGCCGGGCAGCGGCCCGGAGACCCAGTCGCGGGCGGCGACCACCAGGCCCGCGCCGAGCAGCGCGCCGACGAGCGAGGTGGCGCCGCCGATGACGACCGCGAGCAGGACGAGCGCGGAGACGTCGAAGCCGCCGTCGCCGGGCGAGACGTAGCGCTCGACGGTGACCAGCAGCGCGCCCGCCGAGCCGGCGAGGGCACCGGCGACCACGTAGGCGACGGTGAGGTACCCGGCGACGGGGTGCCCGCTGGCCCGCATCCGCTGCTCGCCGTCGCGGGCGGCCCGCAGCATCGCGCCGGCCGGCGAGCGCAGCACCAGCAGCACCGCGCCGACCAGCACCGCCACGACGGTGAGGACGTAGAGGTACGTGGCCCGGTCGGTGTTGAGCGTGATCAGCCCCGGCAGCGGGGCCGGGGACGCGAACGCGAGCATGCCGTCGGTGCCGTTCGTGACCGACTTCCACCGCCCGGCGACGGTCGAGGTGAGCTCGCCGAGCGCCAGGGTGATCATGAGCACGACGACGCCCCGTGCGTAGACCACCAGCGGCGCGGTGACCAACGCGAACAGCGCCCCGGCCGCGGCCGCGGCGAGCAGCTGCACGACGCCGATCGCCACGTCGTGCCGGACCAGGGTCGCGGCGGTGTAGGCCCCGACGAGGTACGGCGCGGTCTGCCCGAGCGTCGGCAGGCCCGCGACGCCGGTGAGCAGCGCGACGCTGACGGCGAGCAGCCCGATGACGAGGATCCGGGTGAGGGTCTTGGTGGCGTAGTCGTCGAGGACCCACGCGAGGGGCAGCAGCACGGCGATCAGCGCCGGGAACCCCAGCGGCGCGAGGCGCCGCAGCGGGGCCGGCAGCGCGGGGCGCTTGAGCGCGGTCATGCGGCGCTCCTCCCGGCCGACAGCAGGCCACGGGCCCGCGCGGACAGCACGACGGCCATCGCGCCGAAGAGCAGGAACGGGGCGTAGTCCCGGGTCGTCTCCGAGGTCACCCCGATGGTCTGGATCTCGCCGACCGCGATCGCGGCGACGAACGCGCCGCCGATCGAGCCCATGCCGCCGAGCACCACCACGACCAGGGACAGCATGAGGACCAGGTCCGCGGTGCGCGGCCCGGGGCCGATGATCGGGGCGCCGAGCGCGCCGGCGAGCCCGGCGAGGGCACCGCCCGCGGCGAGGATGCCGGTGCGCACCATGAACGGGTTGACGCCGAGCGTGGCGACCATGTCACGGTCGTCCACGGTGGCGCGGACCAGGCTGCCGAGGCGGGTGCGGGCGACGACGACGTAGAGCGCCACCGCGATCAGCGCGGCGACGCCGATGAAGGCGAGCCGGTAGCCGGGGTACGAGTGCCCGGCGATGGTCACCGCCCGGTCGAGGCTCGCGGGGATCCGCACCGGCAGCTCGTCGGGGCCGAACACCCCGACGAGCAGGTCGCCGGCGACGAGCGCGACGCCGAACGTGAGCAGCGCCTGCGCCAGGTGGCCCCGCCCGGCGAGCGGAACGAGCAGCGCCGACAGGACGGCGCCGCCGGCCGCCGCGGCCACGGCGCCGATGAGCACCGCGGCCGCGAGCGAGGCCCACGACCCGTCGCTGACCTTCGCCGCCGCGTAGGCGCCGAAGGCGAACAGCGTGCCGTGCGCCAGGTTGAGCACGTCACCGACGCCGAAGGCGAGAGTGAGCCCGGCGGCGACGACGAAGAGCAGCAGGCCGTAGGCCACGCCGTCGACCGCCGGGATCAGATACGCGTCCAACTCGGTCAGGCACCGACCGTCGCGAGGTCCTGCACCATGACGTTGGCGAGGGCCCGGCCGTCGTTGCGGACCTGCCGCAGGTACCACTTCTGGATCGGCGAGTGGTTCTTCGGGCCGAACTGCCAGTTGCCACGCGGCGACGCGATCTGGCCGAGCTTGGCCACGGCGGCGTTGATCGACTCGGGGGTCGGGTTGTCGCCGGCCGCGGCGATCGCGCGGTCCAGGACGGCGGCCGCGTCGTAGGACGCCATCGCGTACTCGGTCGGGGTCGCGTCCGGGTGCTTCTGCTTCCAGGCGGCGACGAACTTGCGGTTCTCCTCGTTGTCGAGGTCCGGCGAGTAGTTGCAGACGTTGAGGATGTTCCGCGCCGCGTCGCCCTGCGCCTGCAGCACCGAGCCCTCGGTGAGGAAGCCTGCGGCGTACAGCGGGATGTCCTTCGCGTCGGACTGCGCGTACTGCTTCACGAAGTCGATCGCGGCCTTGCCGGCGTAGAACGTGTAGACGGCCTTGGCGCCGCTCTGCTTGATCTGCGACAGGTACGGCAGGAAGTTCGTGGTCGCCGGGAACGGCGTCCACGTCGCCTTGCCGTTGACCAGCTGGCCGCCGATCTTCGTGAACTCGGTGGTGAAGCCGCCGACCTGGTCGAAGCCGCCCTGGTACTCCGGCCCGATCGCGAAGACCGGCCCGTTGACCTTGTCCTTGATGTACTGCGCGATGGCCTGGCCCGCGTCGGTGGACATGAAGCTGGTCGTCCACACGCCGCTGAGGTCCTTGAGCTCCGGCCGGCCGTTGGAGCCGATCAGCGGGATCTTCGCCTCGGCGAGCAGCGGCGCGACGGCCGCGACCGAGCCACCGCCGACGATGCCGGTCAGCGCCACGACCTTCTCGTCCTTGATGAGCTTCGTCGCGGCGGGCAGCGCGGTCGGGGCGCCGTCGCCCTCGTCGGCGATCTTCAGGTCGATGGGGTGGCCGCCGAGCTTGTTGTCGTGCATCGACAGGTACAGCTCGAAGCCGCTCTTCAGGTCGGTGCCGACCGCCTGGTAGGTGCCCGTGAGGGAACCGAGGAAGCCGATCTTCAGGGTGGAGGCGGCGGCGCCGCTGTTGGACTTGGTGTCAGCGTCGCCGTCGGCGCAGCCGGCGGCTGCGACCAGCAGACCGGCGGCGAGCACCGCACTGACCAGCGATCGTCGTTGCATGGTTCTCCTATGTGTTCTGCGTTCGCGGTTGGTTCGCGGAGGGGTTCGCGGAGGGGTTCGCGGACGTTCGTTCTGTGACGCGGTTCTGGTCGGTGGCACGGTTCTCGGCGTCGGCGCGGTCATCGGCGCCGGCGCGGTCGGGTCAGCGGCGGGCGGCGGTGCGCTGCGCCAGGGCGTGCTCGGTGACGGCGACCAGGATCTCCTTGGCCGACGCGCGGGAGCGGACATCGGCGTTGATCATGGGCACGCCCGGGCTGACCGCGAGGGCGTCGCGGACGTCCTCGAGGTGGTAGCGGGCCGCGCCCTCGAAGTGGTTCACCGCGATGACGTACGGCAGCCGCCGGTTGTCGAAGAAGTCGATGGCGCCGAAGCAGTCGGCGAGGCGCCGCGTGTCGGCGATGACCACGGCCCCGATCGCGCCGCGGCACAGCTCGTCCCACATGAACCAGAACCGCTTCTGCCCGGGCGTACCGAACAGGTAGAGCACGAGGTCCTGGTACAGCGTGATCCGGCCGAAGTCCATGGCGACGGTGGTGCTGCCCTTGTCCGGCACGAGCGTCGAGTCGTCGTGACCGAGGCTGGCCGCGGTCATCACCGCCTCGGTCGTCACCGGCGGGATCTCCGAGATGGCCCCGACGAGGGTCGTCTTACCGGCGCCGAAACCGCCCGCAATGATGATCTTGACAGCGGTCGGCCGCCCGCGCCCCGGAGTGGTCATGCCGGCGCTCCGCGGACCGTCGGGGCCAGCGCGTCACCGATCCGGTTGGCCAGCTCGGTCATCTCGTAGGACACCTTGCCGACGTCGGCGTGCGGCGAGGCGAGCACCAGCAGCGACGCACCGTCGGTGAACGCCATGGTGAACATGAAGCCGCCGTCGAGCTGGGTCACGTTGGAGATGACGCTGCCCGCCTCGAAGAACCGCGCCGCGCCGGCGAGCAGCGCGACGAGACCACTGCCGGTGGCCGCCAGCTGGTCGGCCCGGTCGCGCGGCAGCGCGCGGGTGTGGGCCAGGACCAGCCCGTCGGTGGAGATCGCCAGCGCGTGGCTGACATCGGGGGTGCGGGTCGCAAAGTTGTCCAGCAGCCAACCGAGATTACTCGGGTCGGTCACAGAAGTGGTCCTCTCTTGCTGTTCTTGGTGCGTCAGGGAGCCCATGCGGATCAGGAGCCGCCGCCCGGCCGGCGGCCGGCCACACCGCGGGCGTAGGCGGACATCGCGGCGGCGACCTTGCTGGGGTCCCGGCGCGGTGCGGTGGAGCGTTCCCCCTGTGCCGGCGCGGCCGCGCCGGGCACCAGATGTCGCTGCGGCGCACGGACCGGCAGGCCGGACGCGGTGACGCTGCTGACGTCCGGCGTGGCCGCCTGCTGGGCGGCACGCCAGCCGACGTCGGCGCTGGACTCCCAGTTCGTGGGCTCCTCGGGCGCGGCGTACACGCCCGTGTCGGCGAGCTCGACGGGTGTCTCGGTGCGGAACCAGCCGTTGACCGACTGGAAGATCGGCAGCTCGATCGAGTCGTCGGCGTCGGCGAGGATCGAGGGCACGTCGGGCTCCGGCAGCGGCGGCCACGAACCCGGGCCGGGCGGCATGGGCATCGGCTGCGGCGCGCGGTACTCCTGCACCGGCGCGTACTCCTGGACCGGTGTCTGGACCGGTGCGTAGTCCTGGACCGGTGTCTGGACCGGTGCGTAGTCCTGGACCGGCGCGTAGTCCTGCACCGGCGCGAACTCCTGCGTGGGCGTCGCGACCCGGTACTCCTGGGTGGGCACGTCGAACAGGCTCGGCGGCGCGGTCCGCGGCGCGGGCGTGAACAGCTCCGCGGCGACCGGGCGGGCGGCGGGACCGCCCCCGTTGCCACCGCTGCCGTTGCCGTTGCCGCCGCCGCTCTGGGCGTACCCGGCGGGCAGGCTCGCGGTGACGGCCGGCGCGAGCTGCGGCTGCCGCTCCGAGGCCATGATCGGGCGGAACACGTCCTTGGGGATGACCACCTCGGCGAGCGTGCCGGTGTGCTGGCCCGGCCGCAGCTGCACCTGGATCTGGTACCGCGCGGCGATGTGCCCGACCACGGTGAGACCCATGGCGCGGACCGCGGCGATGTCGATCGCGGGCGGCTGGGCGAGCAGCTGGTTGAGCTGCTCGCGGCGCGACGGCGGCAGGCCTACGCCCTCGTCGACGATCTGCAGGATGACCCGGTCGCCGAGGGCCCGGCCGGTGACCCACACCTCGGACTCCGGCGGCGAGTAGCCGGTGGCGTTGTCGAGCAGCTCCGCGAGCAGGTGCACGATCTCGTCGACCGCCTCGGCGACGACCGCGACGTCGTCGTCGACGCTGCCGAACCGGACCCGGGTGTAGTGCTCGATCTGCGAGATCGCGGCCTGCAGGACCTTGCCCATCGGGGCGTCCTCGCGGCGGACGCGGGCCGCGCCGGAGCCGCCCAGGACGAGCAGGCTCAGGTTGATCCGGGCCATCCGGGTGGCGAGGTGGTCCAGCTGGTACAGCTGCTGCAGCCGGTCGGGGTCGGTCTCGTCGCGCTCGACCCGGTCGACCTGGGCGAGGACCGCGTCGACCAGTCGCTGCTCGCGGCGCGACAGGTGGACGAAGATCTCGGCGACGTTGGACCGCATGACGGCCTGCTCACCGGCGATGCGGACCGCCTCGCGGTGGACCGCGCGGAAGGCCTGGGCCACGTCGGCGACCTCGTCCGCGCCGCCGACGACGAGCTTCGCCGAGGCGCGGTCCGCGACCTCGTCCGGGTCGACCGTGCCGGGCGCGGCGGCGCGCAGCTCCGCGACGACCGCGGGCAGCTGGTCGTAGGCGACGTCGCGGGCCGAGTCGTGCAGGGCGCGCAGGCGGCGGGTGATCCGCCGGGCCACGACACCGGTCAGGACGATCGCGATGAGCAGCACCAGGGCGACGCCGGCGATCTGGAAGCCGGCCTGGGTCATCTGCTCGTCGCGCAGGTCGCCGACCTTCTTCTGGATCGCGTCGTCGACCTTCTGCTGGACCCCGAACAGCAGGCCCGACCAGCCGGACATCGCGTTGATCCAGCCGCCGGTGTCCAGGCTGAACCGCTCACCGGGCCGGGTGCGGCTGACCTGGTCCTGCAGCCGCTGCGCGGCGACGATCTGCTCGCCGGTGCTGGCCTGCTCGTACCACCTGCGCCACTCGGCCGGGGCGAGGTCGTTGAACTGGACCGTCGCCTCGATGAAGCTCGTCCGGGTGGCGGTGATCTCCTGCTGCAGCGCGGGGGTCAGCTCGGTCGCCGCGACGGCTCGCAGCACGGCCGCCTGCTGCTGGCCGAGGGCCTCCGCGGCGCGCGACAGGGCGGCGGCGGCGCGGATCTGGTCGGCGAGCTCGGTCGGGGCGCCGGAGCGGGCCACCGACTCCCGGTAGGACAGCAGGTCGGCGATGAGGATGCGGTAGCTGAACGCGATCCCGGACACCGACGCGCGGGCGTCCTTGCGGACCTGCTCGCGCAGCTGTGCCAGGCCGTCGAGGTTCGAGTCGACGCGGCGGACCACGTCCGGCACGTCGCTGATGCCGGCGCGGCTCTCGCGGTACGCCGTGACGTTGTCGTCGGTGATCATCACCTGCGACGAGTACGCCTCCAGCTGCGCCGGGTTCGGGTTGAGCAGCACGTTGACGGCCGCGGCCCGCTCGCGCTGCAGCGCGTGGGCGAGGCCGCCGGCGTCGGAGGCGAGCGCCGAGAGGTCCTGCAACTGCCGGCTGCGGTTCACCTGTTGGACGGTGGTCACCAGGGCGATGCCGGCGAACACGACAACGGCGACGAGCGGCACGCCCACGATGAGGCGGAGCTGGTCGATGATGCGCCGGCCGGGCCGCTCGCGCCGTCCTGCCCGTGGGTCGCGCTCAGGCGCGGCCGGGGCGGCGGCGTGACGGGTCGGCCGACGATCGGGACTCAGCCGAGGGTCGCGCTCCTGTCTTGGGACGGGCAGCGACGACGTGCTCTGGCTTTGGGTCACGAAGAGTCCCCGCAGGCATCCGAGATTGACAATACGGGTCAGTCCTGACAAGCAGGCGCATGACGTTGAGCACAATCACAGCTCGGCCGATCCATGTCAATACCGATGTCGCACGCGCGCCGCCGATCGCCTTGTTTTTCCTCATCCGTTGGGTTGGTGTACACGAACCCATACGGACCCTAACGGCTGCCACGGGGCCAACTTCCGCTGGCCACGGGACGCCGGGCGCAACGGTGACGTTTCCAGGTTTTTACGGGACGGAAATACTCACCCAACGCGCTGTCGACAGCACAAAGGGTAAGCATTTGTCATGGGTAACATAATTTTGTGCCAATGTCCTATGGGGTCGTGAATACGTTGTTCGCGATCCGGACCTGGTCCTCGTCAAGGCAGGTCCGGCCGCGGAAGCCGAGCCGGCGCAGGACCACGCCGGACGGTTCGCAATCGGTGCCGGGCGGGCACGCCGCGGCGATCGGCGGCGCCAGCCGGGCCGCCGCGCCGGCCATCACGACCATCGACCGGGCCCACAGCAGCTCTCGCTCGTCGTCGCCCGGCTCGACCAGCAGCTGCCGGGCCAGGGGGCCCTCGGCGAGCTGGAGCCGGGCGACCCGCGGGGCGCGGGCGATCTCGGCGGCCTGCAGGACGGCGGCGGCGGTCGCCAGGCGGGGAACGACGGCGATCCGCCCGACCGGCAGCCGGGCCGCCTCCTCGGCCTCGGCGATGACGGCACTGAGGGCGGCGATCTCGCTGGCCGACTCGGCGGCGACGCAGACCCCGGTCAGCGCGGGCGAGACGACGACCCGCAGCGCCTGCCGGCCGCGCTCCGTCGCGTCCAGCCGGACCCAGACCGCCTCCCGGGCCGCGTCCACGATCCAGCCGCCGACGGCGGCGGGGTCGGCGGCGCCACCGAGGTCGACCACCAGGGCGTCAGCCTCACTGGTACCGATGTTTCCGACATTTCGGATATCGGGGATATACAGCCACGACCGCATAGTTCGATCATCGGTCGGAAGTGCGCACGGCGCACGTCGTGCGGTGCGTTTTGACCGTTTAGCCCTTCTTGCGGCCGGGTATGCATGCACGCTGAATGGTGACCGCGACGACAGGGGGAGTCATGGCATCCGACGCCGTCACGCTGATCATGAATGACCACCGGCTCATGGAGCAGCTCTTCGACCGGCTCCGAGCCGGCTCGGGCGACCGGCAGCTGCTGCTCGACGAGATCGCCGCGCGGCTCACCGCGCACAGCCACGCCGAGGAGCAGCAGGTGTACCCATCGCTGCCCGACGAGGTCGCGCACCGCGGCGCCGACGAGCACCACGAGGCGGAGCGGATGCTCCACGACCTGCAGCGGATGGGCCCGGAGGACGAGTCGTTCAACGACCGCCTGGAGGACTTCATCGCCACCGTCGGCCACCACGTCGAGGAGGAGGAGACGTCGACCCTGCCCGCGCTGCGCGAGTCCGTCGACGCGGCCCGCCTCATCGAGATCGGCGCCGCCTTCGAGCAGGTCCGCCTGGAGGAGCTGGCGGTCGCCGGCATCAGCGTCGGCTGAGCCCGGCCCGCACGCCCGGACAGGCGTCATGAGCGCGATCGCGGGCCGACCCGGCACCGGAATCCGGTGGAGGTGACGGCTCGGCCCCGCTTGGGTACAGTCGGGCAGGTCATGGTGCTTCTGCGGGCTTCGCCGACCGCGGCCGTCGATGCGGCGCGGCTCAGCGACCTGCCCGCGCACCCCGCGCCGCAGCGGGTCCGCGACCATGTCGTCATCCTCGCCAGCACCGGCCAGGGCACCCACACGATCGACTTCGTGACCCACGCCTGCCGCCCCGGCACGCTGCTGTGGGGGCGTCCCGGCCAGGTGCACCAGTTCGGCGGGCAGGCCGGCTTCGACGCGACCGTCCTCGCCTTCCCGCCCGCCACGCTGCCGGCCCTGCCGCCGCTGCCCGTGCGGCTCGTCACCGACCCGACCGCCCCCACCTGCTGGCAGCCGGCCGGCGAGGACGAGGAGGCGATCGTCGCGGAGATCGCGCAGATCGCCGTCGACCGGGCCCGCAGCGACGGCAGCGAGCTGAGCCGCGCCCTCCTCGCGCACCAGGTCGCGGTCCTGCTGATGCGGATCGTCGCGCTGGCGCCACCGGTGCGCTCCGGCCCCGCCGCCGACCTGATCGACCAGCTCCGCGCCGAGATCGAGCGCGACCTCACCCACCGCCGGGTCGAGGACTACGCCGAGCGGCTGGGCTGCTCCGTGCGCACGCTGACCCGGGCCGGCCTCGTGATGACCGGCCGCAGCGCGAAGCAGATCGTCGACGAGCGGATCGCCCTGGAGGCCAAGCGCCTGCTCGCCACGAGCACGCTGCCGGTCGCCGAGGTCGGCCGGCGGCTCGGCTTCGACGAGCCGACCAACTTCGGCCGGTTCTTCGCCCGCGAGACCGGCCTCACCCCGGGCGCCTTCCGCGCGACGCTGCTGCGCTCCCCCGCCCCGCCGCGCGTGCCGCACCAGCGCTCGTCCCTGCCGGGCCGCCTCACCCCGCTGGCGCCCCGCACGGCCTAGACCTCCGGGGTCAGGCGGCAGCCGGACGGGCCCTCCGGCACGGGGATCGACAGCTCGCTCGCCGCCTCCTCGCGGCCCACGAACGGCACCAGCGTGAAGTACGCGAGCATCGGCAGCAGCGCGGGGAGCTGCTCGACGCGGCCGGCGGCGACGTGGCGGTAGATCGTCGCGTAGATGCCGCCGACGACCGTCTCGACCAGCTCCTCCGGCATCGGCAGGTCGCCGGCGCTCGGCGCCTCGCTGAAGAAGCGGTCGAAGCGGCGCAGCAGCTCGGCGCGCTCGGCCCTGGCCAGCGGGCCGGCGGCGTCGATCTCGACCACCGCCGTGGTGGCGAAGGCCGGCAGCTCGGCGAGGACCTGCAGGAGCACCCGCAGGGCGGCGCGGGCGCCGTCGCGCCAGACGGGTTCGGCGCGGAACGCGGACTCCATCAGGTGCAGCAGGAGGTCGGTGCCGTGCCGGTACGTGGCGATGAGCGCGTCGTCCTTGCCGGCGAACAGCGCGTAGAAGGCGGGCCGGGTCACGCCCGCGGCGCGGCAGATGTCGCTGACCGTCGCGTTGCCGTAGCCCTTCTCCGCGACGGTGTGCACGACGGCGTCGTAGAGGCGCTCCCGCTGGTTGGCGGCGACGACCTCCGGCGGGACCCTGCTCGGGCCGCGTTTGATGGCGCGGGACGGGTCGCGCGCCTCACGGGCCCCGGGCAGCGGGCTCAGCGGGTGATCTGCCATACCTCAAGTATCGATCAGGCACGCTCGCACCGGGGCGGCGCAGGGGGTGGCGGGAGGGGCACGGAACAGGGCAGAGTATCGGCGTGTCCTCGTCCGCCCAGCTTGCCAACGCCGTGCAGGGCGCCCGCGCGGTCGCGGCGCAGGGCGACGTGCGGGGCGCGTTCTCCCTGCTCGACCAGGCGCTCGACGCCGCCACGGGCAGCCTCGGGGGCGACGACCCGGACGTGCTCGCCGCGACCTGCGTGCTCGCGAAGTTCCACACCGACCTGGGCGAGCTCAGCGACGCCAGGCGGGTCCTGGAGGAGGGGCTCGCGGCCGGCTACCACCGGCTCGGCGACGGGCACGCGGTGATGCTCGCCCTGTCCTACGAGCTGGCCCGCATCGCCGACGAGCTCGGCAACGTCTACGAGGCGAAGCGGCGCTACGGCCAGCTGGCGAGGCTGGGACCGGCGGCGCTCGGCGAGGACCACCCGAGCGTCCGGGCGGCGCGGCGGTACCTGGGACTGCCGGAGCCCGCGGTGCCGGCGACGGCCTTCCACGCCCCGCACCCGTCGGCGCCCGCGCCGTTCGAGCCGCTGTCCGCGCCGACCGGGACCACGTCGCCGAGCCCCGCCCCGCCGGCCTGGCCCGTCGACCAGCGCTCCGGCCCGGCCGGCGGCTCGAACGGCGGCTCGAACGGCGGCTCGAACGGCGCGGCCACGCCGGCCGCCGCGACCGCGCCGGTGACGCCCGCCCCCGGTGGCGGCCCGGACGCCGACGACCGGCCGATCTTCCATCCGGAGCCACGACCGGGTGACGTGTGGCCGCCGGAGCCCGTACACGCCCCGCTGTGGCGACCGGACGAGCAGGACGACTGGGACGAGCCGGTGCCGCGGGAGGCACCGGGCGAGCAGGGCTGGCAGGAGGTGCGCCAGGGCGTCCTGCAGCGCCCGGCCGCGCAGCCGTGGCCGGCGCCCGCCCCGGCGGAGGAACGGCACCGCGACCCGTGGGTGCCGGAGCCCGCGCCGCCCCGCCGCCGCTCGCCGCTGATCGCGCTGCTGGTGATCCTGGTCTTGGCGGTGCTCGGCGGGGTCGCCGCGGCGGTCATCTCGTTCGTCGCCGCCCGCCCCGACCAGCAGACCGGCGCGGCCGCCCCGACGAGCGCACCCCCCGGCGCCACCGGCGAGGCCACTACAGATGGCGCCAAAGCGCCGGGCGCACTGAAGCTGCGGGACGACAAGACGTCCATCACACTGACATGGACCGATCCGTCGCAGGGATCGGTGCCGTTCATCGTCGCCGGCGGCCAGCAGGGCGCGCTGCGACAGCTGCAGGTGCTCGCCGCGGGCGCCACCACGTACACGCTCAACGGCCTCAACCCGAAGCTCAACTACTGCTTCACGGTCGCCGCCGTCTACTCCACGGACCGCGTCGCACTGTCGGATCTGGCCTGCACGCAGCGGAAATAACGAAGCGAACCGATCTAGACACGCCGGGTGTGCATCACACATCGACAGGAATATGATGGGCGCCGGTTTCGGGGAGGGGGCCGCATGGTGAGCATTCGTTCGCGCAAGGGCGGCGGACTGGTCACGCTCGGCACCGTCGTGGGCCTGGTCGCCGTCCTCGGGCTGACGCTCTTCGGCACCGGCGCCGCCAACAACGCGGTGGCCAGCTATGACGTCAGCTCGTGGCTGTGGAGCAACGACAAGGGCGAGGTCGCCCGGGTCAACGGCGTCACCGGCAAGGTCGACACCCGCACGAAGATCACCGACGCGCAGGGCCACACGATGCAGGTGACCCAGAGCGACCGGTTCGTGATCCTGCGGGACCTCAACACCGGCAAGATCAGCGTGCTGGACCTGACCAGCCTGACGCTCGGCGCGACGACCCAGGCCACCCCCGGGCTCGGCGTCACGGTCGCCGTGCACGACGACGTCGCGTTCATCGTCGACACCGTGCAGGGGCAGGTGCGCCAGCTCGACCCGGCGACGCTGCTGCCGGTCGGCGAGACGGTGACGTTCCCGCCCGGGATCTCCGGCGGCACGTTCGACGACACCGGGCGGCTGTGGCTGCTGGTGCCGTCCGAGGGCACCGTCGTGGCGGTCAAGCCGGCCCCGGCGAAGAAGCCGAGCGGCGGCAGCGGCGGTCAAGGCGGCGGGCTCCCCGCCGACCCCACGAAGGTCAAGACGGTCAGCGTCGCCGAGCCCAACCACGACCTGGCGCTGTCGATCCTGGACACCGGCGTCGCCGTGCTCGACAAGACCGCCACGACGCTGACGACGCTGCGTGGCGAGGCCCTGAAGAAGGTGCCGCTGCGCCTCACCGGCAACGGCGCGATGCCGCAGCGCACCGTCGGCGGCGACGTGCCCGTGACCGTCGTGGACGACCGGCACGTCTATGTCGTCAACGGCGACGCGGTCAGCGACTTCACCGTGCCCGGCGAGAGCCCGAAGCTGCAGCCGTGCGTTGCCTGGTCGGGGCGCTTCTACTGCGCCGACGACTCGACCGGCACCGTGTACGTGCTGGACGCGACCGGCAAGCCGCTCGACGCGATCCAGATCAAGGCCGGCGGCAAGCCGCTGGAGATCGAGGTCCGTGAGGACCGCATGTTCATCAACGCGCCCGGCGGGTCGACCGCGCGGGTCGTGGACGCCAAGCACCACGTGCAGGTCGTCGACAAGTACAACAACGACGTGGTCGGCGGCGACGCCCCGCCGGTGCCGCCCCCGCCGCCGCCGGCGAAGCCGCCGGTCGGCCCGCCCGGCGCCCCGGCGCGGGTGACGGCGACGCCCGGCAACGCCTCGGCGCGGGTCACGTGGACCGCCGCGCCCGCCAACGGCAGCGCGGTCACGAAGTACGTGGTCGAGGGCGACGGCAAGCAGCACGAGGTCGGCGCCAGCCAGCGGGCGCTCGACCTGACCGGCCTGACCAACGGGCAGTCCTACAAGTTCACCGTCTACGCGGTCAACGCGAAGGGCAACGGGCCGAAGAAGGCCGCCAACCCGGTCACACCGACGTCGCAGGTGCCCGACGCGCCGGTGAGCGTCGCCGCGACCGCCAACCCCGACGGCACCGTCACCGTCACGTGGCCGGCCGCCAACGGGCAGGGGCACAAGATCGTCAAGTACACGATCACGACCGTGTCCGGCGACGAGTCCAAGACGTTCGAGTCGGCGCAGCCGACGTTCAAGGTGCCGGCCGGCGAGCTGCCCTACGGCACGCAGGTCGCGTTCCGCGTCGCCTCCATCAACGACATCGGCGCGAGCTCCGGCCAGTCGCCGCTGAGCCCGTCGGTGGTGCCGTTCGCCAAGCCCGGCGCGCCGGGCGGGCTGACGGTCCGCGCCGTGACCACGAAGCGGGGCACGATCGTCGCCGCGTGGCGCGCCGCGGAGGACAACGGCGCGCCGATCACCGGCTACCAGGCCACCGTCAACGGTGTGAAGCAGGACCTGGGCACCGCCCTGTCGAAGGAGTTCGGCGGGTTCGGCGACAACGAGCGGGTCACGCTGCAGATCAAGGCGGTCAACAAGGCCGGCGGGGGCGCCGCCGCGAACGGCGCGGCCAGCACCCTCGCCGCGCCGACCATGCGGGTCGACACCGCCAACAGCCGGGCCGCGCTGCAGTCGATCACGGTGGCGTTCACCGCGACCGACGGCGGCGGCGCGCCCGCGAAGTGCCGGCTCGACGTCGCGGGCGTCGGCGCGGTGGAGAACGCGTGCGCCGGCTCGCTGACCATGGGCGGCCTGTGGCCCAACACGGCCTACAACTACACGGTCACGGTCACCAACGCGGCGAACATGACGGCCAACGCGACCGGCTCGCTCTCCACGCCCGTCTACCGCGGCACCGTGGTCTGCGGCGACACCAGCTACTGCGGCCACGGCGCGCCCAACGGCGGCATCTGGGTGTACCGGACCGCGACGCAGAACGGCTCGTCCGTCGGCGACGTCTACGCTCCCGACAGCTACACCGCGATCTGTCAGACCAACGGGTCGAGCGTCAACGCGAAGCCGTGGGGCGGCAAGCAGACCGCCGTCTGGATCAAAATCAACTTCAAGGGCGAGAACTACATCCCGTACGCGTGGTTCGACCTGCCGAACGGCACCGGACCGCTGAAGCAGTGTTGAGCGCAGGAGCACAGTGAGCACACCCGAAGCACCGTCCCCTGAGGCAGGCCCACCGAGCCCCGAGGAGGTCGCGGCGGCGGCCGACCTCGTCGGCCGGCTCGCCCGCAACGTCGAGTCGATCGTGCTCGGCAAGCAGCAGGTGATCCGCTTGACGATGACCGCGCTGCTCGCCGAGGGGCACGTCCTGCTCGAGGACGTGCCCGGCGTCGGCAAGACCACCCTCGCCCGGGCGGTCGCGGCGAGCGTGCAGGGGCAGTGGCGGCGCATCCAGTTCACGCCCGACCTGCTGCCGTCCGACGTCACCGGCGTCACGATCTTCAACCAGGCGACCCGCGGCTTCGAGTTCCACCCCGGCCCGGTGTTCGCCAACATCGTCATCGCCGACGAGATCAACCGGGCCTCGCCGAAGACGCAGTCGGCGCTCCTGGAGGTCATGGAGGAGCGGTACGTCACCGTCGACGGCGTCCGGCACGCGGTGCCGAGGCCGTTCCTCGTCGTCGCCACGCAGAACCCGATCGAGATGGACGGCACCTACCGGCTGCCCGAGGCGCAGCTCGACCGGTTCCTCATGAAGCTCGCCGTCGGCTACCCGAGCGAAGCGGTCGAGATCGAGGTGCTGCGCGGCGCCGTGACCCGCTCACCCGAGGCCCTGGACGCCATCACCGACACGCAGGTGGTGGCGCAGCTGGTCCGGCTGGCCCGGCGGGTCCACATCGCGGAGCCGCTGCTGGGCTACGCCGTCCGCCTGGGCAACGCGACCCGCGGCCACCCGCGGGTGCGGGTCGGCGTCAGCCCGCGTGGCGTCATCGCGCTGACCCGCGCCGCGTCGGCGTACGCGCTCATCGACGGCCGCGGGTACGTCGTGCCGGAGGACCTCAAGGCCCTGGCGGAGGCGGTGTTCGCGCACCGGCTGCTGCTGTCGCCCGACGCGCAGGTCCGCGGCGTCGCGCCCGGCGACGTCGTCCGTGAGGTGCTCGACGCGGTGCCGGTGCCCGTGCCGGCCGCCCCGCCCGCCACGCCCGCCACGGTCTGACGATGCGGCTCACCTCCCGCGGGGCCGGTCTGTCCGTGGCCGCGCCGGTGCTGCTCGCCGTGGGGTTCGTGTTCCAGTACGCGCAGCTCACCGTCGTCGGCACCGCCGCCGTCGCGGCCGTGCTGTTCGGCTTCGCGTACGTGTGGTGGCGGCCGCGGCTGACCGTGACCCGCGCCGTCGACCCGGACCGGGTCATGCGCGGCGAGTCGAGCACGGTGACGCTCACCGTCGGCAACAGCAGCCGCCTGCGCGGCGCGACCCTCATCGCCCACGACCGGTGCGGCCCGGCGACCGTGCCGGTGCCGCTGCTGCGCCTCAAGGCGGGCGGCACGACCACCGCCACCTACCCGGTGCCGACGGACCGGCGCGGCGTCGTCGAGGTCGGGCCGCTGCGGGTGGTGCGGCGCGACCCGCTCGGGCTGCTCACCCTGGCCCGCGGCTACGGCGGGGTCAGCAAGGTGTGGGTGTACCCGACCGTGCACCACCTGACCGCGGTGCCGACCGGGATCATGCGGTCCCTGGACGGTCGGGTCGACAAGGTGCCGCACGGCAGCATCACGTTCGACACCCTGCGCGAGTACGTGGTCGGCGACGAGCTGCGGCACGTGCACTGGCGCACGACCGCGCGGGTCGGCGAGCTGATGGTCCGCGAGCACCTGGACACCAGCCTGCCGCGCCTGGTCGTGCTGCTCGACGACCGGCTGTCCGCCTACCCCGACGCCGATCGCGCCCACCTGAGCGCGCTCTTCGAGTCCGCGTGCGAGGCGGCGGCGTCGATCGTGATGGCCGCGTTCCGGGAGGAGCTGCCGGTGGCGCTGCGCCTGGCCGGCGGCGGGTTCGCGGCGGGCAAGGACACCCGCGCCTACCTGGACCTGCTCGCCGAGGCGACCCTGCGGAAGACCGACGAGCTGCCGGCGACGGTCGCGCAGCTGCGGACCCGCCGCGCCGGCGACACGCTCGTCTACCTGACCGGGCCGGGCGGCGTCGCCGACCTCGGCCGGGTGGGGACGTTGCGCGCCGCGTACCCGTCGCTGGTCGCCGGCGCGTTCGGCACCGAGGACGGCGAGGTCCCGACGGCGCTGGAAGGCCTGCGGGTGCTGTCGCCGGCCGACGGCGCCGACTTCGCCGCCGCGTGGGACGGGGTCGGCGCATGGTGAGGCGCCTCCTCATCGCCGTGGCGCTGCTCGGCATGCTGGTCATGGCCGCGTTCGCCCTGGCACCGATCTACCACGGGCCGCTGCTGCTGCAGCTGATGGCCGGCGCCGCCGCGGGCTCCGTCGGCATCAGCTTCGCCGCCCGGCGCCTGCCGGCCTGGAGCGCGGCGCCGCTGAGCGTCCTCGGCCTGACCGGGGCCGTCCTGCTCGCCATGCGGGTCTCCGCCGCGGCGGCCGGCGTCGACGGCAGCGTCCCCGCCCTGCGCGAGGCGCTGCGCAACAGCATCCCCCGGCTGCTGCTCGCCCTGATCCCGATCGAGCCGCAGCCCGACACGGTGCTGCTGCCGGTGATCCTGACCTGGCTCGCCGGGCTGGCCGCCGGCGAGCTCGGGATCCGCTACCACCGGGTCCTGCTGTCCTACGCGCCGCCGACGGTGCTGTTCGGCGGCGCGCTGTACCTCGTCGGCCCGAACGGCTCCGCCGCCGGCTGGGTGCCCCTCGCCTACTCCGGGTTCGCCGTGCTGGGCCTGATCGTGTCGAACCGGCCGCCGACGGAGGACCAGCGGGTCAGCGCGGACCAGCTGCGCACGCTGAGGCTCCGGGTGGGCGCCGGGGCCGTCGCGGGCCTGGCCGCGATCGTCGCGCTGTCGCAGCTGCTCGGGCCGAGCGTCGCGGCGAAGGTCGGCACCAGCCCCGTCGAGCCGCGCAACATGGTGACCCCGCCGCAGCTCGACTCGCTCGACGAGAGCCCGCTGGTCCGGCTGTCGGGCTGGGCGCTCAACCACGACCAGCACCTGTTCGACGTGGAGGTCACCGGCACCGACGCGCCGCCGCCGATCCGCCTCGCCGTCCTCAACGATTACGACGGCGTCACCTGGCGGGTCGGCGCCACCTACCGCAACGCCGGCCGGGTCGTCGCGGCGAGGCCCGTCCTCACCGACCCGCAGGTCCGGCAGGCGTTCCGCATCGCCGACCTCGACGGGCGGCTGCTGCCGGGGATCGCCACCCCGGAGGAGGTCAACGGGGTCCGGGTCGCCGTCGACACCAGCGACGGCACGATGATCCTGTCCGACGGGCTGCGCCCCGGCCTCGAGTACAGCGTCGTGTCCCGCGTGCACCGCCCCGACGAGAACGCGATGCAGGTCGCCGACGTGCCCAACACCGACGCCGTCGCCCGCCACCTGGCGCTGCCCGGCAAGGTCCCCGACTCGATCGCGCAGCTCGCCCGGCACCTCGGGGAGGGCGTGTCGTCGCCGTACCAGAAGGCGTTCGCGATCGTCGGTTGGCTGTCGGAGCATTACAAGGTCGTCGGCGACGCGCCCAGCGGCCACGCCTACCCCAACGTCGAGTACTTCCTGTTCGGCCCCAAACAGGCCGGCGGGCAGAAGGGCACGTCGGAGCAGTTCGCGGCGGCGTTCGCGGTCCTCGCCCGGCTGATGGGCCTGCCGACCCGGCTCGCCGTGGGGTTCCGCGTCGAGCCGGGCCGCAACGAGGTCCGCGGCGGCGACGCGGTCGCGTGGCCGGAGGTGCTGTTCAACGGCGTGTGGGAGCCGTTCGACCCGATGCCGAAGGCCGACACGGTCCAGCGCCCGACCGAGGACGACTTCCGGCCGAAGCCGCCCGCGTCGCAGCCGCCGCCGGAGACGGTGCCGGCGCCGTCGGACTCGGCCGCCCCGCAGTCCCCGAAGCCCAGCGTCACGCCCTCCACGGAGGCCGGGCCCCGGCGCTCGTCGGGGGTGGCCGTCACCGTCACCGCCGGGTCGCTGCTGCTGGCCCTGTTGGCGTTGGCGGCGTCGGTACCGCTGGCCCGCCGGACCCGCCGCCGTCGCCGACTCGGCAGGGGGACGCCGGAGCAGCGCGTCGAGGCGGCCTGGGCGGAGGTGCTGACGGGCCTGCGCCTCGCGGGCCGGCCCGCGCCGCCGCACCTGTCCGCGTCGGAGGTGGCCGGATACGCGGCGACCGCCGCCACCGGCCGCGCGCACTCCAAACCCGGTGGGGTGGCCACGATCCGCTCCGCCACGCCGCCCGTCGACGACCTCGCGGCGCTGGTCAACACCGTGGCGTTCGCCTTCGCGGGCAGCGTCTCGCAGGAGCAGGCCGCCCGGGCCACCGTACAGGCCGTCGCCTACGTCGACGAGCTGCGGGCCAGGCGGGGGTTCTGGCGCCGGCTGCGGTGGAGCCTCGACCCCCGCCCGTTGTTCTGGAAGTAGCGTCAGGCGGGGTTGTCCGCGTGGGTCAGGGTCTCCCACGCGACGAACAGGTTGTTGCTGCCGGCCGGGCGGGACTGCTCCGTCAGCCGCTGCGTGTTGGACATCGCGATGCCCATCCGGTTGTGCAGGGCGTTGTAGCCGACCTCGGTGACCGGGCCGAGGCCGAGCGTCAGCTTCCCGCCGCACAGCCACGACGGGACGCTCTCGCCCAGCTGGTACCTGCTGTGGAAGCCGAGCGCGTGCCGCAGCCGGTCGGCGATCTCCGGGTACACGTCCTGGCCCTGGATGCGGGTGGTCTCCGCGATGTGCGAGATCGCCGAGATGCCGTAGCCGGTGTGGGTGAAGTCGCGGCAGGTCTCCTGGGAGAGCCCGTCGACGAACGTGCTCTGCCCCTGCCAGTAGTTGACGATCTCGGTGCGGGTGTCGATGCTGCCGATGCCCTTGGGCAGGGCGCCGTCGGCGGTGACGTACAGGTAGGCGGGCACCCGGGCGCGGAACTTCGCCATGGCCTTGTCCCAGCTAGTGCGGTCCTCCAGGAAGACGGAGATGCCGATCGCGGCCTCCATCATGGACAGTTCCCAGTTGCCGTTGCTGCTGGAGCCGTTGATGAGCTTCGGCAGGTACACGGTGCGCAGCATCGTGCCGAACCGGGCCTGGTCGGGCCACGACGGGTAGGTGTAGCGGATGATCTCGGCGGCGCGTGGCCAGCTCGACCCGGCCCAGCCGGTCTGCAGCGGCGCGTTGCTGTTGGTGTGGTCCTTGATCGTGGCGGACCAGGCATCCATGATCGCGATGGCCTTCGTGGCGTACCGGCTGTCCCGCGTGACGTACCAGGCCAGGGACAGCGTGTAGGCGGCGAGGGCGTCCTCGCGCTCGTCGGTGCAGCCGTAGTTGGGGTTGGAGTAGGAGCCGCACTCGACGACGGCCCGCGGCTTCGGGGTCCGCGACAGCGACGCGTAGCGGCTGCCCATCATCTGGTCGTACGCGGCCTTCCACGGCTGCGCGCCGGCCTGCACCTTGCCGCGGACGAAGTCGAGCTGGGCGCGGCTGACGAAGACGCCCGGGTGGGCGAACGTGGCCGGGGCGGCGGCCACGTTCGCGGCCCCGGGGCCGGTCGTCGCCTGCTGCTTGGTCACGGCGGCGACGGCGTAGGTGGTGCCGGCCACCGCGATCGCGACCGCGAGCCCGGCGGCGCCGAGGACGAGTCTGCGCATGGCGCTCCTCTTTCGGTTGGACAACTGTAAGTCAGGTTGCCTAACCGTCGCTGCTCGATCGGCGCGGGTCAATCGTGCACAGGAAGACTTAAGCCGCGCTTCGAGTCAGGATCAGGTCCGCGCGGTTGCGGGTGCCGGCGATGACGGCCGCGTTGCGCTCGTCGCTGCGCTCCACCCAGTCGTGGGCGTCGTGCAGGTCGAGGCCCTTCGCCAGCTGCCGGCGCACCAGCGAGTCCTGCCGCAGGTCGTCGGGCGCGTCCAGGTAGAGCGCCAGGTCCAGCAGGTCCCGCACCGCCGCCCAGGGGCCCTCGTCGAGCAGCAGGTAGTTGCCCTCCACGACGATGACCCGGACGGTGGCGGGCACCGGGATCACGCCGCCGATCGACTCGTGCAGCGTGCGGCTGTAGCTCGGGGCGTACACCAGCTCCTCGCCGGCCCGCAGGCGCCGCAGCAGGTGGACGAACCCGGCCGCGTCGAACGTCTCCGGGGCGCCCTTGCGGTCGGCGAGGCCGAGCCGGTCCAGCTCCGCGTTGGACAGGTGGAACCCGTCCATCGGCACGGCCACGCTGCCGTCCAGCGCCGCGGCGAGGGCCGTGGACAGCGTCGACTTGCCGGCGGCCGGCGGCCCGCAGATGCCGATGATCGTGCGCCCCTCCTGCTGGCGGACGAACGGCTTGATGACCTCGAGCGCCTCGCTGAGGACGTCGGGTCTTCTCATGCTTCCGCGTTTGCCTGCAGGCTCGCGGCGAGCCCCCGCATGCCGGCCAGCCAGCGGTCGGTGTCGCTCGCCCGGTGCAGGTAGTACTTCTGGACCTCGGGGTGCGGCAGGATCAGGAACCGCTCCGCGGCGAGCCCCTCCACGACGGACGCGGCGACCTCCTCCGGCGGCAGGACCGCCCCTCCGGCGGCGGTGACCTTCGCGCCGATGTGACCGGCGGCGAGCCCGTCCTGCATCATCGGCGTGTCGACGCCCTGCGGGCACAGGGCGCTGACCTTGATCCCCCGCGTGCCGTACGTGATGGACAGCCACTCCGCGAACGACACGGCCGCGTGCTTGGTGACCGCGTAGGGCGCGTCGCCGACCGCGGTCAGCAGCCCCGCCGCCGAGCAGGTGTGCAGCAGGTACCCCTCGCCGCGCTCCAGCATGCCCGGCAGCACGGCGCGCGCGGAGTAGATGTGCGACTGGACGTTGACCGCCCAGGTCCGCGCCCACGTCTCCGCGGACGCCTCCAGGCCCTGGCCGGTGAGGATGCCGGCGTTGGCGCAGAACAGGTCGACGCGGCCGAAGCGCTCCTCGGTCTCGGCGACCAGCTCGGCGACCTGGTTCTCGTCGGTGACGTCGACGGCGACCGCCCTTGTCTCCGTGCCGATCTCCGTGCCGACCTCGCCGGCCAGCGCCTCGGCGGCGTCGCCGTCCAGGTCGGCGAGGATCAGGGCGGCGGCGCCCTCCGCGGCGAACCGTCGGGCCAGGGCGGCGCCGATGCCGCCGGCCGCGCCGGTGATGACGGCGACCTTGTCCTTGAGCTCCATTTACCGGGCCCCCAGCTCGCGCAGCGTGTCCAGCAGGACCTCCGGGCCGCCGGCCGCCAGCTCCGGCGTCGGCAGCAGCGCCATGACCGGGGTGGTGACGCCGGCGTCGGCGTACCGCTGGACGTGCTCCCGGCACCGCCGCGGGCTGCCGTGCACGATCAGCGCGTCGACGACCTCGTCCGGGATCGCCCGCAGGGCCGCCTTGCGGTCCTTGGCGGCCCACGCGTCCCACATCGCCTTGAGCACCTCGCCGCGGCCGAGCCAGCGGTGGAACGCGGCGTACGCGGGCACGGTCAGGTACGCGGCGATCAGCCTGCGGGCGGTCTCCCGCGCCACCTGCTCGTCCTCCGTCGGGCAGACGAAGATGCGGGCCGCGACCTCCTTCTCGCCGTTCTCGCTGTTTTTGCTGTTCAGCTCGGCGCGGACGGTCGCGACGTCCTCCACCGACAGCCAGTTGAGCACCACGCCGTCGGCCTCGGCCGCCGCCAGGCGCAGCATCTTCGGCCGCAGGGCGGCGAGCAGCAGCTTCGGCGGCGTGACCGGCGGCCGTTCGAGGCGGAAGCGCCTGACCTGGAACGTGTCGAACGCCCCGTCGACCATCTCGCCGGCGAGCGCCGTGCGCAGGAACCGGAGCACGTCCCGGCTGCGCTCGTACGGCCGCTCGAACGGCACCGCGTTCCAGTCGCCGACCACGACCGGCGACGACGCGCCGATGCCGAGCGCGACCCGCCCCGGCGCCGCCTCGGCCAGGGCCGCGGCCTGCATGGCGATCAGCGCGGGCCCGCGAGTGAAGACCGGGACGATCGCGGTGCCCAGCCGCAGCCGCGGCGACCACACCGACGCCAGCGCCAGGGGTGTGAACGCGTCCGTGCCGGAGACCTCGCTCGACCAGACGTCGGTGAACCCCAGATCCGGCAACGCCTGCAGCAACCCCGCGTGCTCGGGCAACGGCACACCGGTCAGCGGCACCGTCAGCCCCCATTGGCTGGTCATCAACCGATCATCTCCGTGACACGGCTCGTGTGGCAAGCGAGAGGGCCGGGTAGCCTTCCGCTGGTTTCCCACACTGGTCCGCGTTGACCCGATCGAGAAGGAGCAACCTCATGCTGGGTCTGGAAAAGAAGCTCATGAAGGAATGGGAAGGCAAGAGCGCCCAGGAGATCGCGGACGCCCCCGTCACCGCGATCGCCGGCGTCACCGAGGGCGACGCCGAGAAGCTCCTGGCCGCGTTCGGCATCAAGACCGTCCGTGACCTGGGCACCAACAAGTACTTCCGCTGGGCGCAGGGCCTCGTCGCGCTCGCCGACTGATCGCGCTTCCGCTCCAGGTGCTTGCTCTGGGCCGCTCCCGCGCTGTTCGCGGGGGCGGCCCTCGGCGTGCACGGGCGAGATACGTTTGCGGCATGCGACGGCGTCACGTGCTCACCCTGGCCGCCGCCGGTGCCGTGACCGCCGGCTGCTCGACCCGCCGGCGCACGCCGTCCACCGACGCCTCCGCCCCGTCGGCGTCCGCCGCGCCGGCCGGCCTGGCCTTCCCGAAGGGGTTCGCCTGGGGTGCGTCGACGTCGGCGTACCAGGTGGAAGGCGGCGCGACGGCGGACGGCCGGGGCCCGTCGGTCTGGGACGTGTTCAGCCACGAGGCCGGCCGGACCAGGGACGGCGGCACCGGCGACGTCGCCGCCGACCACTACCACCGCAGCTACGAGGACCTCGACCTCATGCGCGACCTGGGCCTGAAGAGCTACCGCTTCTCGATCTCGTGGCCGCGGGTCCTGCCCACCGGCCGCGGCACCGTCAACGCCAAGGGCCTCGACTTCTACCACCGGCTCGTCGACGGCCTCCTCGCGCGCGGGATCACTCCGCTCGTCACCCTCTTCCACTGGGACACCCCGCAGGCGCTGCAGGAGGCGGGCGGCTGGACCAACCGCGACTGCGCGTCGTGGTTCGCCGACTACGCCTCCATGGTCTGCTACTCCCTCGGCGACAAGGTGCAGACCTGGCTGACCCTCAACGAGCCGAAGACCGTCACCGAGGTCGGGTACACCGCCGGCGTCCACGCCCCCGGCGTCCGCGACCGCCGCGTCGCCAACGTCGCCGCCCACCACCTCCTGCTCGGCCACGGCCTGGCGGTGCAGGCATTCCGCGCCACCGGCCGCAAGGGCCGCATCGGCGCCGCGCTCAACCTCTCCCCCGTGTACCCGGCCGACGACTCCGACGCCGCCCGCAAGCAGGCGGTCATCGGCGACGCGGAGGAGAACCGGCGCTGGCTCGACCCTGTCCTGCTCGGCCGCTACCCCGACGACTGGCTGGCCACCCAGCCCGCCGACGCCCCCGTCCGCGCCGCCATCCACGCCGGCGACCTGGCCGTCATCGGCACCAAGAGCGACATCCTCGGCGTCCAGTACTACAACCCTGCCTACGTCACGGCGACGGGCGCCCGCGTCCAGAAGCACCCCACGTCCCAGGCGAGCTGGCAGCAGCTGTACCCGCAGGGCCTCTACGACCTGCTCACCCGCATCCGGCGCGACTACGGCGACATCCCGCTCACCATCACCGAGAACGGCATCCCCTCGGTCCACCCCACCGACGACGAGGACCGCATCACGTTCCTGCGCGACCACCTGACCGCCGCCCACCGGGCCATCCGCGAGGGCGTGCGGCTCGAGGGCTACCACGTCTGGTCCCTGCTGGACAACTTCGAGTGGGCCGAGGGCTACACCCAACGCTGGGGCCTCATCCACGTCGACTACTCCACCCAGCAACGCCACCGCAAGGCCAGCGCCGACTGGTACCAGCAGGTCATCGCCCGCAACGGCATCTGACCCCGGCCCGGTCCGCACTGGGTCCGGACCTGGCCGCAGGTTCGGCTTTGCTTCCGGCTCGGGGCGCGACCTCCAGTTTGGGCTCGACCTCCGGCTCGTGCGTAACGCGGCCCGTGCGTAACGCGGCCCGTGCGTAACGCGACCCGGGCGTGACGCGACCCGGGCCCTGTGCCGGTTCGAGCGACACGGCTCGGGCGCGACCTCCGGCTCGGGCGCGACCTCCGGCTCGGGCGCGACCTCCGGCTCGGGCGCGACCTCCGGCTCGGGCGCGACCTCCGGCTCGGGCGTGCATCGCGGGGATGCGGCACCGGGCGGCGGCGTTCCGGGGGGTCGCTGGAGGCCGGGCCCCGGGCGGGTGGTCGGTTCGCGGTGGTAGCCAGGATTCCCGTTCGGGAGCAGTCATGGGCGCGACCTCCTGCTCGGGCGTGACGCGGCTCGGGTCCTGTGCCGGTTCGGGCGCTGAGCTCTGGTTCGCGTCAGCCGAGCCAGCCCGGTTTGACGAGGCCTGCCTCGTACGCGAACACTACGAGCTGCGCCCTGTCCCGCGCCCCCAGCTTGATCATCGCCCGGCTGACGTGGGTCTTCGCCGTGGCCGGACTGACGAACAACCTCGTCGCGATGTCCTCATTGGACAGTCCTGCTCCGACGAGCGCCATCACCTCCCGCTCCCGATCCGTCAGCACCGCCAGCGACATCGGCGCCAGCGGCGCCCGCGACCTGCTCGCGAACTCCTCGATCAGCCGCCGCGTCACCCCCGGCGACAGCAGCGCGTCCCCGCCCGCGACCGCCCGCACCCCCCGCAGCAGGTCGACCGGCTCGGTGTCCTTGACGAGAAAGCCACTCGCCCCGACCCGCAGCGACTCGAACACGTACTCATCCAGGTCGAACGTCGTCAGAATCACGATCCGCACCTGCGCCAGCCGCGCATCGGCCACGATCTGCCGCGTCGCCTCAAGCCCGTCGAGCACCGGCATCCGGATGTCCATCAACACCACGTCAGGCCGCGTCTGCACCGCGAGCCGCACCGCCTCGGCCCCGTCCGCCGCCTCCCCGACCACCTCGATGTCAGCCTGCGCATCGAGCAACGCCCGAAACCCGGCCCGCACCAACGCCTGGTCATCCGCCAGCAGAACCTTGATCACCCGTCCCCCTCCCCCACCACCGATGATCCGGAAGACTTCTCGTCGCCCTGACCGCAACAACCATTCCGGATCATGACTGCTCCCGAACGGGAATCCTGGCGACCACCGCGAACCCACCACCCGCCCGGGGCCCGGCCTCCAGCGACCCCCCGAACGCCGCCGCCCGGTGCCGCATCCCCGCGATGCCATTGCCTTCACTACGCACCGACGAACCACCGCCAGCGCCCGCGTTGGCACCCGCACCCACACCCACCTGCGCGGAACCCGCACCCGAACCAGCCTGAACAGCACCCACACCCACCTGCGCGGAACCCGCACCCGAACCAGCCTGAACAGCACCCACACCCGCCTGGCCAGAACCCACGCCCGCATCAGCCTGGACGGAACCCACGCCTGCACCAGCTCGGGCAGGACCTGCGCCCGCACCGACCTGGACGGAGCCCTCGTCATCGCCGTCGCCGCCGTCGCCGAGCCGGTCACTGACCGGGTCGCCCTGTGTCGTGCCGGCGGTCTGCTCGGGCCCCACTCCGACCAGGGCCGGCGCGCTCGCTTCCCCGCCCGTGGATGCAGCATCAGCGGCGCCAGGCGACCCGGAAACGGAATCCGGCGCACCCTTCTTCGTCGCGTTCGACGGAGACCTGCGCCCATCGGGACCGGCGATCGACGAGCCGACGACGGTCGATGTGCCGGCTGCGCTCAGCGAGCGGGTCACGGGCGGCGAGTCGCTCGCAGGCGCGGACGGCTTGGCGGTCGCGGGCGACTGAACGGTTGCGGGCGGCTGGGTGGGCGTGGGCGGCTGAGCGTGGCCGTCGTCGGTGATGTGGAGCGTGAGCTCGGTCGGGGTGTAGCCGATGGCGATGGTGGCGGAGGCGCCGGGGCCCGCGTGGCGGCGGACGTTGGTCAGGGCCTCCTGCACGATCCGGAACGCGGCGCGGTCGACCTGGGGTGGTAGCGGGCGCGGCACGCCGGTCGTGTCGACGGTGACGGGCAGGCCGACGGCGCGGGCCTCCTCGGCGAGGCGGTCGAGGTCGCGCAGGCCCGGGGCGGGCGTGCGGGGGGCGGCGCCGGCGGGGTTGAGGCCGGCGAGGACGGAGCGGGTCTCGCGCAGCGCCTCGGCGCTGGCGTGCTTGATGGCGGCGAGGGCGACCCTGGCCTGCTCGGGCTGCTCGTCCATCAGGTGCAGGCCGACGCCCGCCTGGACGTTGATGAGGGACAGGTGGTGGCCGATGACGTCGTGCAGCTCACGGGCGATGAGGAGCCGCTCGTCGCTGGCCTGGCGACGCTCCTGCTCGGCGCGGGCCTTCTCCTCCTCGGCGCGGGCGACCTGCTGCTGCGCGGACCAGTCGCGGGCCATCTGGGAGTAACGCATGCCACGCACCCGGGCGGCCTCGCCGAAGCCCGCGATGACGAGGCACCAGACGCCGATGAGGATGACGCGGGGCAGCGACTCGTCGCCGCGGACCAGCACGGCGAACACACTGAACGCGGCGGCGACGGCCGCCCAGGTCAGCCAGCGATAGCCCGAGGCGAGAGCGGTGAACATCGCGACGATCGCGGCGACGAACCCGGGGCCGTCGGGATAGCCCATGCTGAAGTAGGCGGCGGTCGGCACCAGCGCGCCGACGAGGGAGACCAGCGGCCAGCGCTCGCGGACCGCGAGGGCGATGGGGCCGGCGAGCAGCAACAGATAGGCGGTGCCGTCCAGGACGTGCGGGCCGGTCGAGCCATAGGCCGCGGCGCGGGTGCCGAGGACCTGCACGAGGGCCATGGCGATGACGATCGCCGCCGGGTGCGGGCCGCCGCCCCATCGCCTGCGGCCGTGGCGCTCCATGGACTCCATGCGGTGCGCGAGCCGCGCGGCGTGCCGGGCGTCGCGCGCCTCGCGCAGCTCCCGGGTCCAGGGCGGTCGTCGTCTCACATCGCCCAAGGTAGTCCAGCGCCGGGACCAGCGGCGTCGCACTCAGGTCGCGCGGTCACGTACTCCCTGGGTCGTACGTCGGCGGCTGGTGTGCGACCTGGGAAGTACAGGACGACACGACACAGGTGCGACGCGCGTGGCGGCGGTCAGCGGCAGGCTGAGAGCAACAAGGAAGGGGGCCGAGATGGCCGGCGATCGGGTGCGAGCCTCCGACAAGGAGCGCGAGCAGTACGCGAACATGGTGCGGGCCGGGATGACGGAGGGGCGGCTCACGCTGGAGGAGGGCGAAGAGCGGCTCACGCAGGTATATGCGGCGAAGTTCCGCGACGAGCTGCCGCCGGTGACCGCCGACCTGCCCGACGGGGGGCGGCGCGGGCTGTTCGAGCTGCCGGAGACGCAGGCGGAGTTCCTGCGGCAGGGCCGGCGGCACCTCGCACGGCACGGCGCGTTCGTGGCCTTGGTGGCGGTCGCGCTGACCGGGCTGTGGGCGCTGTCGGGCGCGCACTTCTTCTGGCCCGCGATCCCGCTGTTCTTCCTGGTGCTCAGCGTCTTCAGGCACGCCCGCTGGCGGCGGTGGGCGGCGTCGGGTGGCGCGCCGTGGTCGGGGGGTCCGACGTGGGGGCGGCGGCACTGGGTGCACGGCCACGGTCATGGGCCGTGGGCTGCCGCCTCGGACCGGCACGGCTGGAGCTGAGCCAGCCGTCCCGGCGGGGCGTCGCCACCAGCGCAGCGCCCCGCCGCGGCCGCGACCGGCGCCGGGGAGCAGCGAAACGGCGCTGTGAAGCCGGGGAGCCGCGACCGACGCGGCGTCCGGCCGGGGAGCAGCCAAGCGGGGAGCAGCGAAACGGCGCCGTCAAGCCGAAGAGCCGCGACCGACGCGGCGTCCGGCCGGAGAGCCACAAAGCGAGGAGCAGCGAAACGGCGCCGTCAAGCCGAAGAGCCGCGACCGACGCGGCGTCCGCCCGGGGAGCAGCCAAGCGGGGAGCAGCGAAGCAGGAAGCAGCGAACGGGGAGCAGCGAAGCGGCGGTGCGCGGGGCCGGCAGTGCAAGAGCTGAGGCAACCGCGACGGCCGGCAGCGGCAGTACAGGAGCGGAGACGACAGCAGCGGTCGGCACCGGGGGAACGCGACGGCCTCGCCGGCCGCGGCACGACGGCAGAGAAGCTGGGGCAACCCGTGAGGCGCCCTGCGGGAACGGCACGACGAGACGACGAGAGGCTGGATGTGGCATGTACCGAACCGAGCTCAAGGGCAGGGTCGCGGTGGTGCTCGGCGGTGCTGACGGGGTCGGGGCCGCGGTGTGCCGGCTGCTCGCCGCCCGTGGGGCCCGCATCGCCGTCATCGGCGACGACGAGGCCCAGCTGCAGGACCTGGTCGACGAGCTGCGGTGGGTGGGTGCGGACGCCGTCGGGATCGTGTCGACCGGGGTTGACACGGCGTCGGTGCACGCGGGGGTGCTCACCGAGGTCGGGGTTCCCGACCTGCTGTTCGTCGTCCCGTGTACGGGTGGCGGCGGCTTCCGCGCGAGTGTCGACAGTGGACTGACGGCGACGTTCGAGGCGTTGCAGGCGTTCGTGCCGCGGATGGCGGAGGCGCGGACGGGGACGGTGGTGACGGTCGCGCCGTTCGGCACGGATGCGGCGACGAGCGCGGTCGGCGGTGGGGTGACGGCGCTCACGCAGCACGTGGCGCGGGAGGTCGCGGCGTCGGGGGTGCGGGCGAATGTCGTGTCTTGGACACCACAGGCGGAGCGGGTGGAGGATGTGGCCTTCGCCGCGGTCTACCTGGCCTCGGACGCGCCGCCGACGATGACGGCGACCACCTTCGACGTGGCCGGCAGGTGAACGCGGCTGTAGCTCCTATGTACGAATTCGGGTCCACATGGGATAGTCCGGATCATGATGGGCTCTTCGCATGCGCTGTCCGGGGCGGCCGTGTGGCTGGCCGGCTCCCTGGCGCTGGACCAGCTCGCCGACTTCCACCAGACGCCGCTCCAGCTGGCGGTCGGCACTGCGATCTGCGCCGGGGGCGCGCTGCTGCCTGACCTCGACCTGTCGGGGCGGGTCACCACCCGGCAGGGCGGTGCGACGGTGGCGCACACGTTCGGGGTGCTGACGCTGTTCCTGGCCGAGGTGGTCGAGAAGTTCTCGCTGGGCGTCTACATGCTGACCCGCCTCAAGCGCGACCCGCGCCGCCGCAACGGGCACCGGACCCTGACGCACACCATCGTGTTCAACGTCGGTGTCGGGTACGGCACCCTGGCGCTGTGCAACGCGTTCGGCAAGTGGGCCGTCATGGGCGTGCTGTTCTTCGCGTTCGCGATGGCGCTGCGCGGGCTGTTCGAGCGGTGGGCGGAGCGCGCCGGCTGGCTCATCGTGACCCTCGCCGCCGCGGGGGCCGCGTACCTCGTCTACGAGCGGCTCCCCGGCGACCGCGGCTACCCGCTGCTCGGCATGGCGGTCGGCGTCGGCGGGCTCATCCATCTGGCCGGCGACATGATCACCCGGCACGGCTCCCCAATCTTCTGGCCGATCCCGACCGGCCGGCGGCTGTGGCGCAACATCGGCCTGCCGCACTCGGTGGCGCTGACCGCGGGTGACAAGACCGAGACGGTCGTGCTGCGCATCGTCTTCACCACGGTCGCGATCTTCGCCGGTTCCCTGCTGGTCGCGCCGGTCCTGCTCGAACGGTTCAACATATCCGTGTGAACGATGACGACGAGGTCCCCGCGTTCTGGCAGGCGCTGGGCCTGCCCGGCCTGTTCGACGTGCACACGCACTTCCTGCCCGAGCGCATGATGCGCAAGGTCTGGGCCCACTTCGACGCCGGGGGTCCGCTCGTCGGGCGGCCATGGCCCATCCGGTACCGCGGAAGCGACGCCGAACGGGCGGACCACCTCCGCGAGATGGGGGTGCGGCACTTCACGGCCCTGGCGTACGCGCACCGTCCCGACATGGCCGCCGACCTCAACGCGTGGACGCTCGGCTTCGCCGCCCGGACGCCGGGGTGCGTGCCGAGCGCGACGTTCTACCCGGAGCCCGGCGTGCCCGGGATCGTCGACGCGGCGCTCGACGGCGGCGCCAGGATCTTCAAGGTGCACCTGCAGGTCGGTGGTTACGACCCGAACGACCCGCTGCTGGAGCCGGTCTGGGGCCGGCTCGCCGAGACCGGTACGCCGGTGGTCGTGCACGCCGGTTCCGGTCCCGTCGCCAACGGGTACACCGGACCGGGCCCGTTCGGCGAGGTGCTGCGCCGCCACCCGTCGCTCGTCGCGGTCATCGCCCACTTCGGCGCGCCCGAGTACGAGGGCTTCCTCGACCTCGCCGACCGGTACGCCAACGTCATGCTCGACACGACGATGGTCTTCACAACGTTCTTCCCGGGTTTCCCGCCGGAGCTCCTCCCCAGGGTGGAGGAGCTCGGTCTCGCGGGTCGCGTGCTGCTCGGCAGCGACTACCCGAACATCCCGCACCCTTATGCGCACCAGCTGGACTCGTTGCGGCGCCTGGGGTTCGGCGACGACTGGCTGCGGGCGGTCTGCTGGGGCAACGCGGCGGGCATGATGGAACGGTGACGAACTCCTTCCACGGCCTGGCGGAGCTGGTGCTCGCCGGCCCGCAGTACCGGCGCAGCGGCACCATCCGGCTCAGGGTCACGCCGGCCGGTTTCGCCACCGTCGCCGCACCCGACGTGCAGGCCGAGGCCGACGCGCTCGTCGTCGACGGGCGCCGCATCCCGTACGAGGGGCAGACGTTCGCCCAGCTGGCGGCGGCCGCTGGGCTGGACGTCGGCGCCGCCGAGGGCGTCTACAAGGACGGCTCCGGCGCCCGGCCCGGCGACCCGGTCGTGACCACCGGCGCGAGCACCGCCCTGGGCGCCCTGGCGGTCGGCGACGCGGCGCTGCGCCTGTTCGCGCCGGACGCCACGCCGGTGCTGTGGCCGGAGCACTTCGACGTCGGCATCTCGCTCGACGAGGTGAACTACGGGGTGTCCACGGGCGACTCGGCGATCCCCGAGCCGTACGCGTACGTCGGCCCGTGGACGCCGCGCGAGGGCGCCTTCTGGAACGTGTCGTTCGGTGCCGCACGACCCTTGAGCGCCCTCGGCGACGCGACCGCGGTGGCCGGGTTCTTCGCGGAGGGCCGCGCCGCCGCTGCCGGCTGAGACGAGGCCGGGCGCCCGCCCTGCCCGCGGAGCGTCGCGGGCAGGGCGGCACGACGCAAGCAGGGCGGGCGACGTTGCCGTGCGCGGCCAGGGATCGGGGATCGTCGGGCAGGCCGAGGGCCCGCGCGCCTTGCCGAACCGCGAAGGTGCGCGGCCCGGGCGGCGAAGGTGCGTTGCCCGGGACGGCGTTGCGGCGGGCGGTCAGCGGCGTTTGATCCACCAGATGATGCCGAACACGACGGCGAAGCTGGCGGCGGCGGTCACGACGTACGGGACGGCACGGCGCACGACCGCGCCGACTCCGCTGACGGCGAGCAGGTCGATCGGCTCCACCTCGTCGTCGGGCTGCACCGACACGGAGGCCTCCGACAACGCCGTGGGCGCTGACCGCGCCCCCTCAACCGTGACCGAGTCCGACACCGCGGCCGGCTCCGGCACCGCAGCCGGCTCCGGCACCGCGGCCGGGCCTGAACCCGAGTCCAAGGCGGCCGCTGAAGCCGGCCCCGCGGCCGTGGCCGGCGCGGCGGCCCCGCCCGCGGCGAGCTTGCCGGCCAGACAGTCGGCGAACTGGCCGATCAGCTTCGCGCTCACGTCGCCGATGAGGCCGCGGCCAAACTGGGCGGCCTTGCCGGTGATGTCGAGGTCCGTGGCGACCTCGACCCTCGTGCCGCCGTCGCCGGCCTCGTGCAGCTGCGCCGTCACCCTCGCCGACGCGGTGCCGCCGCCCCGGCTGTCAGCGCCGGACGCGGTGAGCACCACCCGGTGCGCGGCCTCGTCCCGCTCGACGAACCGGCCCTTGCCCTTGAACGTGAGGCTCACCGGGCCCAGCTTGACCTTGACGGTCCCGGCGAAGTCGTCGCCCTCGAAGGAGGTCAGCGCGGCGCCCGGCATGCAGGGCGCGATCCGCTCGATGTCCAGCAGCACGTCCCACGCCTGCGACGCCGGGACGGGCACGGTGAAACTGTGTTCCAGCAGCACGGTCGTCAGACCCCCAGCGCTCGGCGGCAACGGCCCGCCCGGTGATCCGGACCGCGCTTCCGACCATAGTCCCGTCGGCGCGCGCCGCGCAGCACGGCCACGCGACAGGTTCCCCGCCAGGTTCCCCGACCGGGTCCGGCGCGCCGCGGGGATGAGGGCCGCCCGGAACCGGACGGCCCCCTGACGGGCGTCTCAGACGCCCAGCGCCCGGCACACCGCCCGCGTGGTCAGCACCCGCGCCAGGTCGCGCCGGTAGTCCGCGGAGGCGGTGAGGTCGTCGACCGGTGACGTGCCGGAGGAGGCGGAGACGCAGGCCGCCGCCACCGCCTCGGCCGTCGTCGGCGCGCCGGTCAGCGCCGCCTCGACCTCGACGGCGCGGTGCGGCACCGGCCCCATGTTGGTCAGCGCGACCCGCGCCCCGGCGATGGCGCCGTCGGAGCGGGACACCGCGACCGCCACGCCGACGATCGCCCATGCCTGCGCCGTGCGGTGGAACTTCTCGTAGTGCGCCGACCAGCCGTCCGCGCCCGCCAGCCGCACCTCGACGAGGACCTCGTCGGGGGCGAGCGCCGTGGTGAACAGGTCCACCGCGAAGTCGGCGGCGCTGACGGACCGCCGCCCGGCGGGGCCCTGGACGACGTACGTGGCGTCGAGGGCGGCCGCGACGGCGGGCAGGTCGGCGGCGGGGTCGGCGTGCGCGAGGGACCCGCCGATCGTCCCGCGGTGCCGCACCTGCCGGTCGCCCACGGTCGCCGCCGCGGCCGCGAGCAGCGGCGCGTGCCGCTGGACCAGCGGCGACGACGCCACCTCGGCGTGCGTGGTCATGGCGCCGACGACGAGCGTGTCGCCGTCGAGCCGGACCCCGCTGAGCCCGGGCACGCCGGCCAGGTCGACCAGCAGCGCGGGCGCGGCGAGGCGCAGCCGCAGCACCGGCAGCAGCGACTGCCCGCCGGCGAGCACCTTGGCGTCGTCGGACGAGCCGAGCGCCGTCACCGCTTCTTCCACTGTGGACGGTTTCAGGTAGTCGAACGCGACGGGGATCACGCCGCACCTCCGCGCTTGATCGCCCGCCACACCCGTTCGGGCGTGCAGGGCATGGCGATGTCGTCCACGCCGTACGGGCGCAACGCGTCGACGATGGCGTTGACGACGGCCGGGGTGGACGCGATGGCGCCGGCCTCGCCGACACCCTTGACGCCGAGCGGGTTGGAGGTCGCCGGCGTCTCCGTGCGGTCGGTGACGAGGTGCGGCAGGTCGGCCGCGCTGGGGATCGTGTACTCGACGAACGACCCGGTCAGCAGGGTGCCGGACTCGTCGTACACCGCCTGCTCGTGCAACGCCTGTGCGATGCCCTGCGCGACGCCGCCGTGCACCTGGCCCTCGACGATGAGCGGGTTGACGACCTTGCCCACGTCGTCGACCGCCACGTACCGGTGGATGCCGACCCGCCCGGTCTGGGTGTCGACGAGCGTCGCGCACAGGTGGGTGCCGTGCGGGAACGAGAACGTCTGCGGGTCGAAGGTCGCGTCCGCGTCGAGGGTCGCCTCGACCCCGTCGGGCAGGTCGTGCGCCGCGAACACCGCGAACGCCGTGTCCGCGATCGTCTTGGCGGCGTCGGGTGTACCGCGGACACGGAAGGCGCCGCCGGTGAACTCGATGTCGTCGGGGCTGCACTCCAGCATGTGCGCGGCGACGACGCGGGCCTTGTCGCGCACCTTCCGGCACGCCTCGACCAGCGCGACCCCGCCGACGGCGAGGGAGCGGGACCCGTACGTGTCCAGACCCTTGTGCGACGTGCGGGTGTCGCCGTGCAGGACCTCGACGTCCTCGAACGCGACCCCGAGCTCGTCGGCGACGATCTGGCTCCACGCGGTCACGTGCCCCTGCCCGTGCGGGCTGGTGCCGGTGACCACCTCGACCTTGCCCGTCGGCAGGACCCGCACCGACGCCGTCTCCCAGCCGCCGGCGGCGTACCGCAGCGCGCCCAGGATGCGGGAGGGCGCGAGGCCGCACATCTCCGTGTAGGTGGACACGCCGATCCCGAGCTGCACGGGGTCGCCGCTGTCCCGGCGGCGCCGCTGCTCCGCGCGCAGGCCGGCGTAGTCGAACAGGTCGAGGGCCTTGTCCGTCGCGGCGTCGTAGTCGCCGGAGTCGTACACGAGGCCGGCGACCGTGGTGAACGGGAACTCGTCCGCCTTGATCCAGTTGCGGCGGCGCAGGTCGACGGGGTCCATGCCGAGCTCGTCGGCGAGGTCGTCCATGGCCCGTTCGATGGCGTACGTCGCCTCGGGCCGGCCCGCGCCGCGGTAGGCGTCGGTGATGGTCGTGTTGGTGAAGACGCCGACGCACTCGAAGCGGTACGCGGGCACCTTGTAGATCGAGTTGAACATGAACGCGCCGAGGATCGGCACACCCGGCCCGACCAGCCCCAGGTAGGCGCCCATGTTGGCGATGAGCTTCACGTCGATGCCGGTCAGGGTGCCGTCGCGGCGGGCGGTGAGCGTGATGTCCTGGATCTGGTCGCGCCCGTGGTGCGCCGACAGCATCGACTCGCCCCGGGTCTCGGTGTACTTGACCGGCTTCTGCACGCGCTGTGCGGCGAAGAACGCGATCATCTCCTCCGGGGTGACCTGCAGCTTGCCGCCGAAGCCGCCGCCGACGTCGGGGGCGATGACCCGGATCTTGTGCTCGGGCACGCCGGTGAGCAGCGCGTAGAACACCCGCAGGATGTGCGGGATCTGGGTCGCCGACCAGATGGTGTACTCCCCCATCCCTGGGTCGACGACGACGCTGCGGGGCTCCATGAACGCGGGGATGAGCCGCTGCTGGACGTACCGGCGGCGCAGCGTCACCTCGGCGGTGGCGGCCTCGGCGGCGACGTCGGTGCCGGTGCCGGCCTGCGCGGAGTCGAAGATCCAGGTGTACGAACGGTTCGTGCCCTTGTCGGGGTGGACGAGCCCCTCGTCGCGCGCCGCGGCCTCCAGGTCCAGGACCGGCGGCAGCGGCTCGTACTCGACCTCGATCGCCTCGAGCGCGTCGGCGGCGGTGTCGCGGTCACGGGCGACGACGACGGCGACCGCCTCGCCGTGGTGGCGCACGAAGCCGTCGGCGAGCGGCGGCCGGACCGGGTGCACGATGTCCTCCGTGACCGGCCAGGCGCACGGCAGGCTGCCCTGGATCCCGGCGACGTCGGCCCCGCTGAACGCGTCGACGACGCCCGGGATCCGCAGGGCGGGACCGACGTCGACGGCGGTGATGCGGGCGCTGGCGTGCGGGCTGCGCAGGATCGCCAGGTGCAGCATCCCGGGCAGCGCGATGTTGTCGGTCCAGCGGGTCCGGCCGGTGATGAGCCGCGCGTCCTCCTTGCGCCGGCGCGCCGCGCCGACCTCCCCCGCGCTCGCCGACGGCTCGGCCACGGCGGTCATGCCGTCACCTCCGCCGCGCTCCGGCGCCGGCATGACCCGAACCCCGCGCCCATGATGACCAGCCCTCCGCTGCGCTCCTGGCCGGTCATGCCGTCACCTCATCCTTGAGTGGGACGTCCTCGCCGGCCGCCTGCAAGGCCGTTGCGGCGGACTGCACCGCACGGACGATGTTCTGGTAGCCGGTGCAGCGGCACAGGTTGCCGGACAGGCCCTCGCGGATCTGCTCCTCGGTCGGCGCCGGGTTGTCGCGGAGCAGGTCGACGGCGGACAGGATCATGCCGGGGGTGCAGAAGCCGCACTGCAGGGCGTGCAGCTCGTGAAACGCCTGCTGCACGGCGTGCAGCGCCCCGCCCGGGCCGGCGAGGCCTTCGATGGTGGTGACGGCGGCGCCGTCGGCCTGGACGGCGAGCACGGAGCAGCTCTTGACGGAGTGCTGGACGCCGTCGGGGTCGCCCATCAGGACCGTGCACGAACCGCAGTTGCTGGTGTCGCAGCCGACGACCGTGCCGATTTTGCCGAGACGTTCTCGCAGGTGATGAACCAGGAGAGTCCGGGGCTCGACATCGTCGACGTAGCGACTGCCGTCGACGTCGACGCTCACCCGGACGCGATGGGAAGAGGACACGCTTGACCTCCCGCGGGGACGTGCCGAAACGGCCCGTCGCGCGGCGGACGCACCCGGGCCACTGCCTGATCAGCAGATCGCACAAGCAGTGATCAACGCAACCCTCCGCGGGTCTTGACTTCGATCAGCTCCGCCAGACCGGCGACGAGACCGTCACGGACGGCGGCGGCGAAGTGTCGGCTTCCTGACTCCCGCCCGAGTGTCGATCGACGGCGATATGGGTGAGGATCGACGGATCGACCACCACGGTGCAGCGCGGCACGAGCTGGAGGCGTTCCTCACCCTTGCGGAGGAGCTGCACTTCGGCCGCGCCGGCATGCGCCTGCACGTGTCGACGGCGCGGATCAGCCAGGCGATCAGGTCGCTCGAGCTGCGGGTCGGTGCGCGGCTGTTCGCGCGGACGAGCCGCCGGGTGGCGCTGTCACCGGACGGGCAGCAGCTGCTCAACAACCTGCGCCGCGGCCGCGACCAGCCCGGCTGCCAGCCACCGGACGGTTAGCGCCTACGACACCTCGTGGTGGATGCGGCCGGCGGTCGTCGTCAGCCGCGCGCCGCCGCCGCCCCAGCGCCCCGCGATGATCTCCGCGGCGATGCTGACGGCGGTCTCCTCCGGGGTGCGGGCGCCGAGGTCCAGGCCGATCGGCGAGGACAGCCGGCCCAGCTCCTCCTCCGTCATCCCCGCCTCTCTGAGCCGGGCGAGCCGGTCGTCGTGCGTACGGCGGGATCCCATCGCACCCACGTAGGCGAGGTCCTCACGCAGCGCCACCTGCAGCACCGGCACGTCGAACTTCGGGTCGTGGGTCAGCACGCACACCACGGTGCGCGGGTCGACGCGGCCGGCGTCCAGCTCCGCCCGCAGGTACCGGTGCGGCCAGTCGACGACGACCTCGTCGGCGCCGGGGAACCGCTTCGACGTGGCGAACACGGGCCGCGCGTCGCAGACCGTGACGTGGTAGCCGAGGAAGTCCCCGATGCGGGCCACCGACGCCGCGAAGTCGATCGCACCGAAGACGATCATCCGGGCGGGCGGCGCGTAGGAGGCGACGAACAGCGTGAGCCCCTCGCCGCGCCGCTCGCCGTCCAGGCCGTAGTGCAGCGTGTCGGTCCGCCCGGCGGCCAGCAGCCCCCTGGCGTCGTCGGCGGCGGCCGCGTCGAGCCGTTCGGACCCCAACGACCCGGACGTGGACGCGGGCCAGACCACGAGCCGCCGTCCGACGCGGTCGTCGGGGCCCTCCACCACCGACACGACGGCGACCGGCTCGCGGGCGGTGATCGCCGCGGCGACCCGGTCCAGCTCGGGGAACGTGTCCCGCGACACCGGCTCGACCAGCAGCTCGATGATCCCGCCGCAGGTCAGGCCCACGGCGAACGCGTCGTCGTCGCTCACACCGTACCGCTGCACGACCGGCGAACCGGAGTCGACGACCTCGCGGGACAGCTCGTAGACGGCACCCTCCACGCAGCCGCCGGAGACGCTGCCGACCGCGTCGCCCTCGGGGCCGACGAGCATCGTGGCGCCGGCGGGGCGCGGTGAGCTGCGCCAGGTGCGCACGACGGTGGCCATGCCGACGGTACGGCCGGACTCCCACCAGCCGAGCAGCTCGCTGAGAACCTCACGCACGGCGGACCTCCTCAAGGACGGCGTGTAGCGCCGCCACCGTATGCCCCGCCACGAGCGCGTCGACATGCGGGAGCACCGCGGCGAGGCCGCCGGCGGTCGGGGCGAAGCCGGGACGCCCCGCGTGCGGGCTCACCCAGACGGTCCGGGCGGCGAGGCGGCGCAGGTGGGCGACGGCGGCGCCGAGCCGGGCCGGCTCCGCGGACTCCCACCCGTCGCTGAAGACGACGACCGCGGCGCGGCGGGCGGCACCCCGGTGGCCGTCGCCCCGGACGAACGCGGCGACCCCGTCGGCGAGCCGGGTCCCGCCGCGCCAGTCGGGGATGAGCCGCCCGGCCTCTCGCAGTGCCACCTCCGGGTCCCGGGTCCGCAGCGCCGGGCTGAGGCGGGTGAGCCGGGTGCCGAGCGTGTACGTCTCCGTCCACCGTGGACGGTGCCGGGTGAAGGCGTGCGCGAGGCGTAGGAGGGCGTCCGCGTACGGCGACATCGACCCCGACACGTCGATCAGCAGCACGAGCCGGCGGGGTCGCGGCGCCCGCCGCTGGTGCAGCAGCGGCCTCGGCTCGCCGCCGGCCCGCAGCATCGCCCGGACGCTGCGGCGGCGGTCGACGCGCCCGTGGCCCGCCGGCCGGTGCCGCCGCCCGGCGCGGGTGATGTCGGCGAGCGCCACCTGGGCGAGCAGCGCGAGGGCCTCGGCGCGTTCGGCGGGCGACAGGGTGGCGAGGTCGCGGTGGCGCAGCACCTCGGTGTCGGCGGCCCGCACGGACAGCACCGGGTCCTGCCCGCCGGCCTGCGCCGACGGCGGCATCGTGGCCCGGAACAGGGACCGCTCCGGCAGCCGCCGCACCTGCCACGACGGGCCACGCGCCGGCGACGCCCCGGTCAGCAACGCCGCGTCGTAGCGGGCGATGTCGTCGGGCGACCCGCACAGGGTGAGCCGGCCGGCCCAGTACGCGTGGGCGACCCCGGCGGCGTCGAGGGCCTCGCCGAAGGCGGCGAGGCGGTCGGGCGTCACCGGCAGCCCCGCCGCCCGCAGCTTCGCCGCCACCTCAACGAGCACCGACGGTCCCCGCTGCCAGCTCGATGTCCTCGCGGACCTTGAGCACCACGCCGAGGGTGGCGTCGGCGAGCCCGGCGGTCAGCGTGTCCGCTGCGAGGGCGCGCAGCGCAGCGGCCCAGTCGATCGCCTCGGCGACGCCCGGCGGCTTGACCAGGTCGAGGGTCCGCAGGTGGGCGGTGGCTGCGGCGACCTGCGCGGCGAGCCGCTCGTCGAGGCCCGGCAGGCGCCGCCGCAGGATCGCGGTCTCCCGCTCCGGCGTGGGGTGGCCGACCCAGTGGTACAGGCAGCGGCGCTTCAACGCGTCGTGCACCTCGCGGGTCCGGTTGCTGGTGACGACCACGACCGGCGGCACCTCGGCGGTGATCGTGCCGAGCTCCGGCACGGTCACGGCGGCGTCGGCGAGCACCTCGAGCAGGTACGCCTCGAACTCGTCGTCGGCCCGGTCGACCTCGTCGACGAGCAGCACGCACGGTGCCCGCTCGATCGCCCGCAGCAGCGGCCGGGCGAGCAGGAACCGGCGGTGGTACAGGTCCGCCTCGAGCTCCTCCACCGACAGTGCGCCGCGCGCCGCCGTCCCCGTGCTTTCCAGCGCCCGCAGGTGCAGGACCTGGCGGGCGAAGTCCCAGTCGTACAGCGCGTGCGAGGCGTCCAGGCCCTCGTAGCACTGCAGGCGGATCAGCTCGACACCCGCGGTCTCGGCGAGCGCCGCCGCGAACGCGGTCTTGCCGACGCCGGCGTCGCCCTCCAGGAAGATCGGCCGGTGCAGGCGCAGCGCGAGGAAGCCCGCCATCGCGAGGCCCTCGTCGGCGAGGTAGCCCGCGTCGGCCAGGCCGGCCGCCAGCGCGGCCGGAGACTCGAAGTCCGGCACCGCTCCACTATGCGCGTGGATTCTCCCGGCGGCTACTGCCGCACCAGGTCGCTCCGGTTCCGGTTGCGGCAGGTGTACGGGCAGCGCCCGCCGCTCCGGCTCCGGTTGCGGCAGGTGTACGGGCATTGCCTGCCGCTCCCGGCCGCCGCCCGGCTCGTCCGGCGGCTACTGCTCCGGCGGGACGTCGAGGTCGGTGTCGTCGGCGATGTCCTCGCACGGCACGGCCTGGACCTGGTCGGCGTGGGCGATCAGGTAGGCGCGCGCGCCGACGTCGGCGGTCGCGAGGGTGCTCACACCGGCCCAGTGGTCCCGGCCGAGGATCACGGGATGGCCGCGTTTCCCCTGGTACGACGCGGTCACCAGCGCCTTCGACCCGCCGGCCGCGGCGAGCAGCCTGGCCACCGCGTCGGGCCCGATGCCGGGCGTGTCGACCAGCAGCACCGCGACCGCGACCGCGTCGGCCTCCGTCTCGGCCTCGGCGACCGCCGCCAGCCCCACCCGCAGCGACGAGCCCATGCCGCTCTTCCAGGCCGGGTTGTCCACCAGCCGCGCGTCACCGAGCTGCGCCTCGTCGCGGACCCGCGCCGACTCGGCGCCCAGGACCACCACGATCCGCGTGCAGCCGCCCTCACGGAGGGTCGCCACGGCGCGCTCGACCAGCAAACGGCCGTCGTCGTGGCGCACGAGAGCCTTGGGTCCGCCATACCGGCGGCCGCCACCTGCGGCGAGAACCAGTCCGACGATCGTGCTCAGCGGGGACTCCTCAGTGCTCCTGGGTGCTCCTCGGTGCAGCCTAATACCGCCGGTACGCTCCTTGCTCATGGCCCTGCACGATCACTGCTCGTATTGCGGCGTCGCCTATGCGTCGAACGCGCCGTGGCCCCGCGTCTGCGCCTCCTGCGGCGAGACGACCTGGCGAAACCCGCTGCCCGTCGCGGTCACGCTCCTGCCGGTCGAGACCGACGAGGGTCGCGGCCTGGTCCTCGTCCGCCGCGACATCGAGCCGAAGCGCGGGGAGCTGGCCCTGCCGGGCGGCTTCATCGAGTTCGGCGAGACCTGGCAGGAGGGCATGGTCCGCGAGCTGCGCGAGGAGACCACGCTGCTGGCCGACCCCGCCGACGTCCGCCTCTTCGACGTCCAGAGCACCCCCGGCGGCAACCTCATCGTCTTCGGCGTGCTCCCCCCGCGCCCCCTGTCCGCGATCCCCGCCTCCGTGGCGACCGAGGAGTCCCTCGGCTTCGAGATCGGCGTCGGCCCCCAGCAGCTGTGCTTCCCCACGCACACCGACGCCATGGCCCGCTACCTCGCCTCCGCCGACTGGTAACCCGCCGCCGCTGTGGCTACTTGGCGTCGGAGTAGCGGTCGACGACGGCGACGTCGAGTGGGAAGCGGACCTGGGTGTCGCCGAAGAGCAGGCGGCGGGCCTCGTCGCCGGCGGTGTGGACGGCCGTCACCACCGCCGGTGCCTCATCGGCGGGGCAGTGCACGATGAACTCGTCGTGCTGGAAGAAGACCAGCTCGGCGGCCAGGCCGGCGAGGTGCGTGCGGAGCCTGGCGAGCACGACCAGGGCCCACTCCGCGGCGGTGCCCTGGATGACGAAGTTGCGCGTGAACCTGCCGCGCGCCCGGCCCCTCGCCCCGCCGCGGGCGTCGACCTCCAGGCCGGGCTCGTCGAAGCCCTCCCGCCAGCTGACCGACGACGGCGGGCAGGTGCGGCCGAGCCAGGTGCGGACCAGCCCGCCGGCCTCGCCGGTGCGGGCGGCCTCCTCCACGAGGTCCCAGGCGGTCGGGTAGAAGCGGCGCAGGGCGGCGAGGGCGGGTGCGGCCATGCCGCCGGTCTGCCCGTACATGGCGCCGAGGAGCGCGACCTTCGCCTTCGCGCGGTCGCCGTCGAAGGCCTCGGCGGCGAGCGCGGCGTAGAGGTCGCCGGCCGCGCCGGCCCGGGCGAGCCGGTGGTCGGCGGAGACGGCGGCGAGGATGCGCGGCTCGAGCTGGCCGGCGTCGGCGACGACGAAGGTCCAGCCCGGGTCGGCGATGACGGCCTTGCGCACGACCTTGGGGATCTGCAGGGCGCCGCCGCCGCGGGTGGCCCAGCGGCCCGAGACGACGCCGCCGGGGATGTACTCGGCGCGGAACCGGCCGCCACTGACCCACTGGTCGAGCCAGGACCAGCCGTGCGCGACCCACAGCCGATACAGCTCCTTGTATTCCAGCAGGATCGGCACGGCGGGGTGGTCGACGTGCTGGAGCTCCCAGCGGCGCGTGTTGCGCAGCGTGATGCCCTGGCGGGCGAAGGCGCGCAGGACCTCGGCGGGCGAGTCGGGGTGGACCCGGGCGCCGAAGGCCTCGTTGAGCCGGGCGTTGAGCGCGACGAGGCGGGCCGGTGGCGCCCCCTCGATCGGTGAGGGCGGGCCGAGCAGCTCGCGGAGCAGGGCGTCGTGCACGTCGGCGCGCCACGGCAGGCCGGCGGCGCCCATCTCGGCGGCGACGAGGGCGGCGGCGGACTCGGCGGCGACGAGGGTGCGCATGGCGCCGCCGCCGGGGGCCATGGACGGCGCCGCCGCCGCGCGGGTGCGCTGGGAGGAGAAGACACCGAGCACCGCATCGAGCGGCAGCTCGGAGTCCGCCGCGATGTCGAAGAGCGAGTCCTGTGCCTCGCCCGGTGGCAGGGCGGCGCGGGAGGGCGGGTCGGGCGGCACGGGGGCGCCGGTGAGCCGGGCGTGGGCGGCGGCGAGGGAGCGGGGCTGGCCCCAGTGGCCCTCGGCGCCGAGCAGGAGGGCCTCGGCGAGCTCCAGGTCGTGGCAGCGCTCGACGCGGACGCCGGCGGCGAGCAGGCGCGGATAGAGCTCGGCGGTCGACGGCCACAGCCAGCGGGGCCGGTCGCGGGCCTCGATCGCGGCGACCGCGGTGGCGAGGTCGTCGACGCGGCGCTCGGAGCCGCTCGGGGTGCCGTCGTCGGCCAGCGGTCTGATCAGACCACCGGCACCTGAGGGCATCACCGCGACGAGCACGACCGCATTACATCGCACACCCCCGACAGTTTTCGAGAAACCGCCGGGGGTGCGCGTGCCTTTGGTGGGTTACTTCACTGCGCCGGCGGTGAGGCCGGCCTGGATCTGCCGCTGGAAGACCATGTACATCGCGATCATCGGAAGGATCGAGATCGTCAGGGCGGCGAACAGACCCGACCAGTCGGCCTCATAGCCCGCGGCGGTGGAGATGTCCTGGATGCCCTGGGTGAGCACCCACTTGTCCTCCGCGCCGGCCATCAGCACCAGGGGCAGCAGGAACTGGCCCCACTGACCGATGAGGTTGAAGATCGTGAGGCTGATCAGGCCCGGCTTGGCCATGGGCAGCATGACCGAGAAGAACAGCCTGGTGTGCGAGGCGCCGTCGATCGTCGCCGCCTCGGCCACCGAGTTCGGCAGCGACCGGAAGAACGAGGTCAGGAAGAAGATCGTGAACGGCAGCGAGTACGCGATGTACACGATGATCAGGCCGGTGTACGTGTTGAGCAGGCCGAGCTGCTTGACCTGGAAGAACAGCGGCACGACGGCGAGGAACGGCGGGAACGCGATGCCGGCCACGAACAGGAAGTAGATGATCCGGTTGCCGAAGAACCTGTAGCGCGCCAGTACATAAGCGGCCATCGAGCTCAGCAGCATCGTGCCGAACGTCGCGAGCGTGACGACCAGGACGCTGTTGAGCACGTACTGGCCGACGTGGGCCTTGTTCCAGGCCCGGCTCCAGTTCTCCCAGCGCAGGTGGTCCGGGAGGGTCCACGGTGCGCTGAAGATCTCCGTCGTGTTCTTGAACGACGCCAGGAACACCCAGGCCAGCGGGATGATGATCATCAGTGCCCAGATGGCGAGGAACACGTGGCCGAAGGCGCCGGCCACATTGGGCTTGCTGCGCGGGCGCTCGCTCTTCGGTACCACGCGGGCACCGTGCCCGCCGCTGCGCTGACCCGGCGCGTCGCGGCCGATGGTTGTGGTCATGTCTCGGCCTCTCAGTACTCGTAGGACTCACGACGGGTGAGCCGCAGCGTGAACGCGGCGAACACCAGCGACAGCACGCACAGCGCGACACCGTAGGTGGCAGCGTCGCCGTAGCGGTTCTGCTGCATGTTGTTGTAGATCTCCAGGCCGAGCACGGTGGTCGCGCCGTCGGGCCCACCGTTGTCCTGGGCGAGCACCGACACGATGGCGAACGCGTCGAAGGCGAGGATTCCGAGGTACACCCAAGCGGTCTGGATCGTGTCCCAGAGCAGCGGCAGCGTGACGCGGAAGAACAGCGACACCTTGGACGCGCCGTCGAGCTCGGCGGCCTCGTAGATCTCGGCCGGGATGTTGGCCATACCGGCGGAGAAGAGCACCACGTAGAAGCCGACCGCCTGCCAGACGAGCACCGCGATGAGCGCGGGCAGCGCCAGGTTCTTCTCGATCAGGAAGCCGATCGGCTTCTCGAGCCCGGCCTTCAACAACACACCGTTGATCAGGCCGGACTCGTTGGGCCGGTACACGGTCGCGAAGAGCACGCCGATGACCGGCACGGCGAGGACCTGGGGGAGGAAGAACACCACCCGGTAGAAGCCCGACCCCCAGACCCCCGACGTCTTGCCACCCCTGCCTTTGCCTCCCACGTTGAGGAGGAAGGCAAAGAACAGGGCGAATGCGATCGTGGCCAGCGGCAGGAGAACGAGAATGACTGCGTGGTGCTCCAGTGCCTGCCAGAACCGGTCGGCGTGCAGCATCCGATCGTAGTTCTCCAGCCCGACCCATCGCTTCTTGGTGAAGCCGCGCCACTGGTAGAACGACAGATTGATCGTCTGCACGTACGGCCACAGGACGAAGTACGTGTAGAGCGTTACCGGCGCAACCAGGAACCCCAGGATGAAGGGGACTCTCCCATGCCGCATGATCAGGCTCCGATCAGCGCTTGAACTTGGTGATCGACGAGTCCTTCTTGATCTCGTCGGCCTTCTTCTGGATACGCTCGACGAACTGGTCGGCCTTGATGCGACCGAACATCAGCTCGTTGGTGGCGGTACGGGCCTCCTTGTCGAGGTCCTTGTACCAGCCGTCGAAGAACAGGTTGAAGACCTCGGAGCCGGCGGCCTTCAGCGCGTCCTGCGACGACTGGGTGCCCGGGGTGAAGGTCAGGCCGTCGGTGCTGCCCAGGACCACCGTAGGCGCCTTGACGACCTCGGTGAAGCCCTTGCCGCCGGCCTTCGACAGCATCTGGCGCATGTACTCCATGCCGCCCTTGGGGTTCTTGCTCTTCGCCAGGACCATGTAGCCCTCACCGGCGGTCGCGCGCAGCGCCGTCGACTTGAGCTTGTCCGAGCCGGTGATGCTCGGGGTGGTCATCATCTGGTACTTGAAGCCCTCGGGTGTGTCCTTCTTCTGCTCGTTCTCGAGCCAGTCACCCGACGGGTACATCGCCAGCTGGTACTGGTTCTGCTTGAGCTGGACGTCGGTGTGCTTGAGACCCTCGGCACCCTGCAGGTTGTACTTGGCGCCGATCTCGGCCCACGCCTCGGCGGCCTGCTTGACCGCGTCGGTCTTCCAGGCACCGTCCTCGAGGTTGTCGATGTTCTTGAGGACGTCCGCGCCACCGATCTTCGCGGCGCTGGTGAGGATGATGTTCCACTGGTAGTACGCGGCGTTGGCACCGGCGTAGGCGTAGGGGGCGATGCCCTTGGCCTTGATCTTGTCGCACAGCGCGGTGAACTCGGCCCACGTCTTCGGCGCGGCCCAGCCGTTGTCGGCGAAGAGCTTGCCGGAGTACCAGATGCCGAACACGGTCGAGACGTAGTACAGGACGTACGGCTTGCCGTTGAACGAGCCCGTGTCCACCGTGCCGGGGACCAGGGTGTCGCGGACCTTCTTGGTCGGGTCGTCGACCGACGGCGCGTCGAACAGCGCGGTCAGGTCCTGCAGCTGGCCGTCGGCGACGAGCGCGCCGAAGTCCAGCGACTTCTCACCGGAGTTGTTCACGAACTCCGGCGCGTTGCCACCGGCGATGAGGGGCTGCACCAGGGTGGAGATCGCCTGGCTGGACTGGTGCTTGACCTCGGACTTCGGGTGAGCCTTCTTGTACATCGGCTCGTGCACGTCGGTCGCGTACTTGTCGCCGTAGCCACCGTTGAAGATGACGACGTTGATCGGCTGGTCCTCGGGGGCACCCAGCGGGTTGGTCGCGCTGACGGCACCGGTGTTGCTGGTGCCCGGCTCGTCGTCGCTGCCGCTGTCGGCGCACGCGGCGAGGAAGCCCGCCGCGGGCGTGGCGACGAGGCCGGCAACGGCGGCGCGCTGCAGGACAGTCCGCCGCGAGAGCGCGTTCGGCGTCGACGGGGACTCGGGGGTAACGGACATGATCTGTCTCCTCGGTTCGGGTCAGGCGGTGCGCCGGACACGTCCGGCGTACCGCGACTCGAGGGTGTGGTTGTGCTCGTCCCCGCCGGGGACGTTTGCGGACAGGTAGACGGGAGCCACCTCGCCCGCAGCCTCGATGCGTCGCACGACCTCGGCGACCACCAGCTGCGCCATGAGCGCGTTGGTGACCGAAGAGACCGGGCAGACCGCGCCGCCGCTTTCCAGCGACAGCAGTGCGTCACCGTACGGCGCGCCGTTGTCCAGCACGACGTCGGCGATATCGGCGAGTCGCTTGCCCGAGGGGTGCCTGGGGGACACCCGCTCGGTGTGCTCGACCGACGTGATTGCGATCAACTTGTGTCCACGCTGCTTGATCAGCAGCGCCATCTCGACGATCCCCCCGTTGATCCCGGACTGTGAGGCCATCACGAACACGTCCTCGGGACGCGGCGCGGCGATCTCGTACAGCTGGGCGGCGATCCGGGGATCGCGTTCCAGCTTCTCGTCCTCGAGGATCTGCGGGTCCTGGCCGCCGTAGACGACGAGGTCCCGCAGGAGGATCTTGTTCGTCGGCACGAGCCCGCCGGCGCGGCCGGCGAAGTCCACCGCCACCGCCTCGGAGTGCCCGGTGCCGAACGCCTGGAGGAGGCCACCGGCGCGCAGCGCGGTGACGATGTGGTCGGCCGCCTGGCTGACGTTGCCGACCTGGGTGGTGGCGATCCGGTCGATGACCGTCTGGATCGCGGAGACATAGCCATGGGCAGTGACGCTCATGCCGCCGCCTCGCTTCGCTCACCGGCGCCATGAGGCTCAATGGCGGCCTGCAACATGATTCGCTCGCTTCGCTCACTCATGCGGATGCCTCTTTTCCACTGGCCGACCGGTGACCGGCGACCGCCTGCGCGGTGACACTGAAGGCCGCGTGCGCGCGTTCGTGCGTGCGCTGCGCCACCGCGATGTACAGCAGGTCCAGCACCACCAGCTGGGGGTGCCGGGCGGAAAGGGCATCGGGCCGGAAGGTCGTCGCCTGCGTCGCGGTCAGCATGACGATGTCGGCGACCTCGGCGAGCGGCGAGCGCGGGAAGCTGGTCAGCGCGATCGTGGTCGCGCCCCGGCTGCTCGCCTCGGCGATCATCTCGATGGTCTCGCGGGTCTGGCCGCTGTGCGAGACGCCCAGCGCCACGTCGCCGGACTTCAGCAGCGCCGCGCTGGCCAGGCCGTTGTGCACATCGGTCCACGCCCACGCGGCGATGCCGATGCGGTGCAGGCAGAACTGCATCTCGCCACCGACGAGGGCACTGCCGCTGGCGCCGTAGATGTCGACCCGGTCGGCCCGGGCGATGGCCTCCGCGGCGCGCTCGACCTCGGTGAGGTCCAGCAGCGAGGCGGTGTCGTGCATCGCCTGCGTGTCGGCCGCCATGATCTGGCCGAGGACACGCTCGAGGGGGTCGGTCGGCTGGATCTCGCGGCCGATGTCCATCGTCCAGCCGCCGGTACGCGACGCGCGGCCGGTCTCACCGGCGATGGCGAGGCGCAGCTCGGCGTACCCGACGAAGCCCAGTGCCCGGCAGAAGCGGGTCACGGTCGCCGGTGAGGTGCCGCTGCGCTCGGCGAGCTCGACGATCGTCGAGCGGGCCGCGGCGGCGGGGTCGGCGAGGATCAGCTCGGCGACCCGCTGCAGGGCACCGGTGAGCTCGGGCAGCTGCGCCCGGACCTTCGCCAGGACGCTGTCGCCGGTGACGATGGCCGGGAAGCCATCGGCGCCAGAAAATTGGCCGGACAGCGCGCCCGCCGGGATCGACGACACCGGCGAGGCACTGACAGCGGTGTGCACCGCCGTCGTGAGCTCCTCGCGAGATGCCATGTCGTTCCCTTTCAGCAAAGTTCCTTAACTGTTAGTGGTAAAAGTTCTTACTGAGGGGCCCTTCTTGTCAAGGAGTTGGGTGAAGTTTTCAAACTGTTACCTAAGAAGTGGATCTTAAAGACAGCTAAAAGCGCAGCTCAGAGCCGTTCGACACGTGGCGGCACCCCGGCCGCCGAACGCCGGCCGACCCGACCAAGAAGACCAGACGCGACCGGGTGATCGTCAGGGTGAGCCGCAGATATAGCCCGTTTTGTTACAAGCGGGGATGCCGCGGTGATCGGTGGTTTTCATGAAGAAGGGCCGAACAGACCCTTTCGGTTCCGTTCGGCCCTTTGCACCGCTTGTGAGCGCGCTCAGCCGGAAGCGCTCCCATGTGCCGTCAGTACCTTGGTCAAAATTTCCAGCCCTTCACGGGCTTCCTGCTCGCTCAGGTTCAGCGGCGGGCCCATCCGGATCGTCGTGCCGTACAGGCCGCCCTTGCCGACCAGCAGCCCTTCGCGCTTGCACGCCTCGAACACCGCGTTGGTCGTGGCGACGTCGACGAGCTCCACGCCGAGCATCAGCCCCTTGCCGCGGACCTCGACGACGGCCGGCGAGGACACCGCCCGCAGCCCGTCGAGCAGGATGCCGCCGACGCGCGCGGCGTTGGCCTGCAGGTCGTGGTCGAGGATGTAGTCCAGCACCGCGTTGCCGGCGGCGGTGGAGATCGGGTTGCCGCCGAACGTGGAGAACGAGATGCCCTGCACCGACTCCATCACCGCGGCGCTGCCGACCACGCCGGCGAGGGCGAAGCCGTTGCCGATGCCCTTGGCGAAGGTCAGCAGGTCCGGCGTGACGCCGTGCGCCTGGTAGCCCCAGAAGTGCTCGCCGGTGCGCCCCCAGCCGGTCTGCACCTCGTCGGAGACGAGCAGGATGCCGTGCTCGTCGAGGATCTCCTTCCAGACCCGCAGCAGGCCGTCGGGGCCGCTGGTGAAGCCGCCGACGCCCTGGATCGGCTCGGCGATCAGGCACGCCACCGGACCGGCCGTGGTCGTGGCGAGGACCTCGCGCAGGTCTTCGGCTGCGGCCCGTAGGTAGTCCTCGTCGGAGAGGCCCTTCAGCACGCCCCGCAGCCGGTCGCCGGAGTGCAGGTAGCTGACGTTGAACGGGCTGAGCGGCGACGCGGACCAGGCCCGGTTGCCGGTCACGCCGATCGTCGCCGCGGTCCGGCCGTGGTAGCTGTTGCGCACGGCCAGAATCGTGTTGCTCTGCCGCCGGTTGGTGGCCAGCTGCAGGGCGGCCTCGTTGGCCTCGGTGCCGGAGTTGGTGAAGAACACCCGGGCGTCGGGGATGCCCGACAGCCGCGCGATCTTCTCGGCGAGCTCGACCTGCTGGCGGATCAGGTACAGCGTCGACGTGTGCGCGATGCCGGTCCGCAGCTGCCGCTCGACCGCCTCGCGGACCTCCGGCACGTCGTAGCCGAGGGAGTTGGTGAGCACCCCGCCGAAGAAGTCGAGATAGCTCCGACCGTTACTGTCAGTGACTCTTGCGCCCTTACCGGTGACGAGCTCGATCGGCTCGGCGTAGTAGATCGGCATCCACGAGGGCATGACGCCCCGGTGCCGGCGGAGTAGGTCATCCATACCGCACATTCTCGCGCTGGCGTTTTCACGCTGCTTCGATATGCTGTCCGGCGATGTTGACGGCGCCGCGACGGATCCTCACGTTCCTGGTCACCACATGCATGCTGGTGATCGTGTTCGCCGACCCCGCGGCCGCCGAGCCCGGCGAGGACGGTGGCAGCAACCTCACTGTCCGTCAGGCCCTCGACAAGGCGCTCGGCGAGTACAACGACGCCAAGGGCCGCCTGGACAAGTCGACCGCCGACCAGGCGGCGATCGAGGCCGAACTGGGCAAGACCCAGGCCCGCCTCGCCGAGCTGGAGGTGTCGGCCGGGTCGGTCGCCAGCGCCGCGTACCGTGGCCGCCGCGTCAGCCTGTTCAACGTGCTGGTCGGCAGCGACAACCCCGACCAGCTGCTGCACGACATGTCCACGATCGAGTACATGATCTCCCGCGACGACAAGGCCCTGCACGAACTGGCCGAGACCCGCAAGAAGCTGGAGCAGCAGAAGGCGGACATCGCCGCGGCGGTCGCCAACCAGCAGGCCCAGCTGAAGGTCATGGAGGCGAACAAGAAGGCCGCCGAGGACGCGCTGAAGAAGGCGGGCGGCGGCGGAGCGACCACCGGCGCCCCGACGGGCGGCACGGTCACCACCAAGCCGGTCGCGCGCAACTCCGACGGTTCGTATCCGAAGGAGACCTGCAGCCTCAAGGACCCGACGACCGGCAACTGCATCTCCCCGCGGATGCTCAACGCCTACAACGAGGCGAGGCTGGCCGGGTTCACGCACTACACGTCGTGCTACCGCAGCGGTGGCGGCGGCGACCACCCGCTCGGCAAGGCGTGCGACTTCTCCGCCAACAAGAGCACGTTCGTCAACGCCCGGGCGACCGGCGACGACCTCGCCTACGGCAACCGGCTCGCCGCGTGGTGCGTCGCCAACGCGAAGAACCTCGGCGTCAAGTACGTCATCTGGTACAAACGGATCTGGCAGCCCAGCAGCGGCTGGAAATCGTACGGCGGCGACGGCACCCCCGCCGGAGACCACTACAACCACGTACACCTGTCGATGCAGTGAGCTAGTCCCGCTGCGCGTCCAGGGCCAGCAGCGCGACGTGCAGCGACAGGCACGCCTGCACGTCGTCGAGGTCAGCGCCGGTGATCCTGCGGATGCGGGCCAGCCGTTCGTAGAACGCGGGCCGTGACAGGTGGCTGTGCTCCGCCGCCGCCGACTTGTTGCGCCCGCACTCCAGGTACACCCGGAGCACACCCAACAGTTGCTCGCGCGGGTTCCTGGCGTCGTGCGCGAGCAGCGGCCCGAGCTCCCGCTCCACGAACGTCTGCAGCCGCGGCTCGTCGCGCAGCATGTGCAGCAGCCCCGGCAGGCCCACGTCGGCGAGGCGGACGACGTCCCCCGGGCCGGCCACCGGCCGCCGGACCGACACCGCGACCTGGCTCGCCTCCAGCAGCGACCGGCGCGCCTCCCTGGGCGTCGCGACCCCCTCCCCCGCCGCGACCACCACCGCGCCGCCGGCGAGCTCACGCACCCGCACCGCGAGCCGCCGCAGCGCGTCCGGCTCGTCCTCGGCGGCCCGCAACGCCAGCAGCACCCCGACGAGATCGCCGTCGAGCGCCCCGGCGAGCCCGGCCAGCGACGCGTCCCGCAACGCCCGCGCCGCCACCCCGGCGGAGCACCCACGCAGCACCACCCCGACGAGCTGCCGTCGCTCCAGGTGTACGCCCAGCGCCTTCGCCCGCACGATCACGTCCGCCACCGGGGCGGTGTGGCCCACGAGCGCCACGAGCAGCGCCGACTGCGCCTGCCGCTCCAGCGCGTCCTGCTGCTCGTCTCTCTTGGTGAGCCGCGCCAGCGCCAGCGTCGCCGCGGCCCGCTCGATCAGCGTCACGTCACGGTCCCGGGCCACCGGCAGCCGGATCAGCAGCCGCCCCCAGTCCTGCCCGCGCGCCCCGACGACCGTCACGAGCCAGCCCTTGCCGGCGTCGTGCCCGGTGCGCCCCGCCGGCTGCACCGCCCGCGAGTGCGCCTCCCAGTTCGCCAGGAGCAGCTCCGCGGACCCGCCCGCCGCGTCGTAGGCGAGGACCTGCCGCGACAGGTTCTCCAGCACGACGGGAGCCCCCGCGAGCGCCGCGGTCTGCGCCACCACCTCCGCCGGCGCCGCCCCCTCCACCGACAGGTCCGTGAACCGCTGGTGGATCTCGGCGGTCGCCCGCAACTCGGCCAGCTGCGCATCCACGATCATCCCGTGCACCGCCTGCGTGATCAGCACGAACGGCGTCCCCCGGTGCAGCTCGACCAGCGGCAACCCGAGCTCCTCGGCGGTCCGCACCATCACCGCCGGCAGCCGCTGCTCGAACCGCCGCCCCATCTCCACCGCCAGCCCGCACGCCCCGACGTCGGCGATCTCGGCCACGAACCGCCGCAACCCCGCATCATCAGGCGGCAACCCGATCCCGGTGATGAGGATCAGCTCCCCACCCCGCAGCAGCGTCGCGATGTCAGGCACCTCGGAGCTGTGCACCCACCGCACCGCCTGATCCAGCCCACGCTCCCCCGCCACGACCCGCGGCGCACCGTTACGGACCGGGTCGAGCTCGAGCACCTCACGCACGGACGGGAACATCAGCGCGGATGCTACAACTTCCCACCACACCCCCGACCGCTCCCGCCGCCACGCCCTCGCCCACGCCCTCGCCGAGCCGTCGCCCCCATCCCCCGCCCCGGCCCGCCGCGTGCCCTCGTCCGTCCCCCGGCCTCCGTCGCCCCCCCACACGAGCCCCCCTGCCATCGTCAAGCCCTGCCCCCCGCCGGCCCTGCCCGTGCCCGCCGCGCGTTCGTCGAGCCTCCACCCTCGTCGAGTCCGCGGGCCCAAGATCCCCGCGCGAGGCCCACTGCGCCCTCGTCGAGCGCCCGCCCTCATCGCCCCTGCGCGAGTCGTCGAGCCCTGCCCCGTCGAACCCGCCGCGCCTTCGCCGAGCTCTGCCATCATCGAGCCCGCGGACACCGTGACCCCTGCGCGAGCCCCGCTGTGCCCCGTCGAGGCCCCGCCCTGATCGACCCCTGCGCGAGCCACCTACGCCGTCATCGTGCCCGCCGCACCCTCGAACCCGCCACGTACCGTCAGGCCCGTCGCACCCGTCAGGCCCGTCGCACCCGTCAGGCCCGCCGCACCCGTCAGGCTCGCCGCACCCGTCAGGCCCACCGCACCCGTCAGACCCGCCGCGGCCTCATCGAGCCCCGCAAACATCGAGCCCGAGCCCTGCGCGAGCCCGCCACCCCGTCCGCCCGGTCGCCCACAGCCCTGCCCAGCCTCAACGACCGTCACGAGCCAGCCTTTGCCGGCGGCGTGCCCGGTACGCCCCGGCTACCGAAAGCGGGCTTCCCAGTTCGCCAGAAGCAGCCCCTGCCGCTCACCGCGTCGCAGGCCGAGCCCGCCGCCCCCGCGCGAGCCCGCCGCACCCTCGAACCCGCCACGTACCGTCAGGCCCGCCGCACCCGTCAGGCCCGCCGCACCCGTCAGGCCCGCCGCACCCGTCAGGCCCGCCCTCGGACCGCCGCGGCCTCGGACCGCCGCGGCCTCGGACCGCCGCGCTCTCGGACCGCCGCGGCCCCGGCCGTCCCGTCGCCGGATCCGCCGACAGCCCTTGCCGCCCCGGGCACGTCCGGCTGTCCCGGCAGACCCGCCGATCCCCGCCGCCTGCCCTCAGGGCCATTGAGCCCCTGGCTGTCCCGTCGCGCCCACTGCGAGCCACGACGCGGTCCCCGTCGAACCCATTGCGGGCGGGAGCCGCTGCGGGCCGAGACCGGTGCTCGGCGGGTACGCGTGTGCGGGAGCGGCGGTGGAGGGCGGCGGTGTCTGGTCAGCTGGCGTTCAGGGGTCCACTCGGGTCGGGCACGGAGGTGGGTCGGTGCTCGGGCGTTCCGTTCTACGAGACCGTAACACTGCCGACCAAATCGTGGACACGCGTTGTCATCGATTGCCGACTCAACGCGATTGCGTGCTGGTCAGCATAACCGGGAGGCGGTGGCGGAGGGGGGTGCCGGGGCCTGCGGTGAGGAGGCGGCCGGCGTGGGCGGTCAGGGTGCGGGCGGCGCCGGCGTCGCACATGTCGGTGAAGGCGTGCGGGCGGGGTACCGGCGGGCGGGCGGCGATCCGGTCGGCGCCGGTGATGGCGTACAGGCGGCCGCCGAGGGTGGTCAGGGCGACGCTGCCGCCCGCGGTGCCGATCTGGCGCCAGGCGCCGGTCTCCAGTTCCAGGGCAGGCAGGTGCCAGAGGGTGTCGCCGCGGGCGGCGGCGAAGAGGCCGGCGTCGCACAGGGCGAGGCCGCGGGCGCCCGGGGGTGCGTCGGCCACGTCGGTCCACGTCGTGGCGTCGAAGGCCGGGTCGCGGTAGATCAGCCGGCCCGTGGTGGTGAGGGCCCACAGGCCCTGGCGCATCCCGCCGGCGGCCTCGCGGGGGGAGGCCAGGCACAGGACGTCGGGGGCGTCGCCGATACGGTGCCAGGGGAGGTTCTGGCCGCAGGCCTCGCGGGCGAGGAGGGCGCCGTCGGCGTTGACGGCGTAGAGGACGCCGCCGCAGGCGGTGAGGGCGTGCAGCTCGGCCGGGGGGCCGATGACGGTCCAGCCGGCCGGGGACGTCGCGGTGAAGCGGTCCAGGACGTTGCGGGTGATGCGGTCGACGACGGGGTCGGTGAGGCCCTTGCCCCAGTTGACGGTGGCGGCCGTGAAGACCGTGCCGGCGCCGAGGTCGAAGACGCCCATCGTGGCCGCGCCGCCCTGGCCGTAGCGGCGCCAGTGGCGCAGGTCGGCGGTGGCGAGCACGACGAACGACGGCGGGGTCCCGTCGCGGCCGGTGGCGCGGGGCACCCCGCCGACGTCGGCGATGTCGGCGGCGTCGGTCTCGTAGCCGAGGGTGCCCTGGCCGAACTTGTCGCCGTCGCTGAGGCCAGTGCCGTCGAAGACCCAGTGGTCGGCGAACCTGGCGGTGAACGCCTCCCGGCCGATGACGGCCATGCCGTCGCCCCAGGCGCCGGCGCCGCGGCGGAAGCTGACGCCGGTCATCGCGTTCTCGGGGCGGTTGACCGGGGCGCTGGACCACTCGACGGTGACCCGGCCGGGGTCCACTGTGGACATGGGGTCGGTGGTGGCGTCGCGGTGGCAGACCATGGTGCGGCCCCCGTCCTCCAGGCGCATCTGCCACCAGGCGGTGTTGGCGCCGAAGACCGCGAGGTTGCCGCCACGGCGGACGAAGGCCTCGACGGCGTCGCGCTGCTCCCAGGTCCAGTACTCGTCGTGGGCGCAGACGACGAGGGTGCGGTGGCCGTCGAGGATCGCCGGGTCGAGGTGCAGGTCCAGGTTGGAGCAGTAGTCGACCTCGTACCGCGCGACCCGCAGCCAGCGCAGCAGCGGCTCCTCCCAGCGCTCCGGCGGTGGCCCGCCGCCCGGCCGGTCGAAGCTGACGGCGGCCGCGCGGGTCGGCTCCTCCGCGTAGTAGAGACCTTCGCCCGGCACGCCCGCGCGGTTGTACGCCTGCCACGTCGAGAACGGCACCGACACCAGGATCGGCGCCTTCGAAGCAGCCGAAGAAGAAGACGAGGACGAGGAAGACGACGATGGAGACGAAGACGACCGGACCACGAACCAGGCCTCGTCGTCGCCGGCGGCGTTGATCCGTGGCAGGGCACCCGGAGCGGCGAACGTCGCGCGGTACAGCGACGACGGCCACGACACGGGAACCCGCAGTGTCCACGTCGGACCGTCCACTGTGTCCCGGCACATGACGAGCCCGGTGACGGCGTCGGTGACGACGACGGTCGCGGCGCCGGTCGTCACGAACGTCAGCGCGGCCCCGGCCACGACCGAGGTGGCCCGCGCGTACGCCGAGACGGTGACCGCGGCCCCGTCGGCGACGGTCACAGCAGCCCCGTCAGCGTGGACATCGGCACGTCCGAGCCGGCGGCGCGGACCAGCAGCTCCTCGATCGCCCGCAGGTGCGCCTCGATCGCGGCCGGCGGCAGGTACGCGGTGTCGGCCGTGAGCGTGACGACGAGCGCCTGCCCGTCGAGCGTGACGTGCAGGCAGTAGCGGCACGCGACGCGTTCCTGGGTGGCGGGGAAGTCGAATCGGGTGTCGCGCTGCAGGGCTCTCAGGTCGGTCGCCGTTCTCAGGGGCCGGCCGTCGATGAGCCGCATGTCGTTGAAGCAGCAGTACGGGTGGACCGGCTCGCCCCGGGCGGCTTCGGCGTCGGCGAGCATCGCGTCCCACCCGGCGGGGTCGTAGGCGGCGGCGCGGTACCCGCGCAGGGCCGCCTGCCAGCCGGGGCGCAGCAGCGCGCCGAACGTGGGCCGGTCGACGTCGAGGACGAACAGGCCGTCCTGCGACAGCGTGCTGACGAGGTCGCGGTGCCCGGTGGTGAACCGGTTGCCGACGATCGGCATGACGGCGGTCGTCGGGTGCCCGCCGGCGGCAGCGGCGAGCGCCCCGGCGGCGGTGAGCAGCACGGTGGAGCCGCTGACGCCGTGCTGCGCCGCGAGCGCGTCGACGGCGCCGGGCAGCGCGGTGGAGACGATCCGCCCGGTCCAGTAGCGGGGCGCCTGCGGCGGCGCCGCCGTGGTGGGGAACATGGTGGCGGGGATGCGGGTGAACTGTTCGGCCCAGTACGACAGGGCGGCGGCGCCGCGGCGGTGCCCCTCCGGCGACTGCTGCTCCTCGGCCAGGTCGAGGGGGTTGGTCTCGGGGGCGCGCAGGCCGCGGTCGCCGCGCAGCGCGAGCAGCCGCAGCTCGCGGGCGAGGACCTCGGCGCCGTGGCCGTCGGTGGCGAGGTGGCACAGCACCAGGACCAGGTGGCTGACGGCGCTGCCGCGGGTGACGAGCGCGGCCCGCACCGGCCACTCGGCGTGGTAGGCGAAGGCGGTGCCGGCGAGGGTGTCCCGGGCGCGGGCCGCGGCGGCGGCCGGGTCGTCGCCACCGTCCACCATGGACACGTCGAGGACGCCGGCCGCGGCGAGCACCTGCTCCGGTGTGCCGCCGGTGGAGCCGAGCCGGGTGCGCAGCGCCTCGTGGCGGGCGACGAGCGCGGCCAGGGCGCCGAGGGCGGCGTCGACCGGCACGGTCCGCGGGCCGAGGTCGACGATCCGGTCCAGGTTGAAGTAGTGGTCGTTGGGCACCGTGCGACCGATCGCGTTCCAGATGGCCCGCTGCCCCCACGCCAGCGGGCCAGTGCCCGATCGTCCGCCCGCGAACGGCAGCCGGTGCAGCGTGAGCGGCTCAGTCATCGCGCACCGCCCGCTCCTGCATCGTGCCCCCGAGGTCGTCGGCGACCGCCGGCCGCTGCGTGGTGCGCCCGAGGTCGTCGGCGACCGCCCGCTCCTGCACGGTGCGCACGAGGTCGTCGGCGACCGCCCGCTCCTGCACGGTGCGCACGAGGTCGTCGAAGTCGTCGAGGTGCGTGCCGGGCGTGTCCAGGTCGAGCTGGACGCCGAGCTCGTCGTCGAGGGCGTCGACGAGCCGCAGCACGGCGAGGGAGCCGACGCCGAGCGCGGCGAGGGAGCCGCCGCCGGTGAGGATCTCCTCGGTGGTGACCTCGCCGTCGGTGGCGGTGCTGACCATCGTCGCGACCCGGTCGCGGAGCGCCGCGTCGACCGGAGGCGCGCTCATCGGGCGGCCAGCCGCTGCCGCAGGCTCAGCGGGCGGATGTCGGTCCACACCTCGTCGATGTGGGCGACGCACTCGTCCCTGGTGCCGGTGAACCCGGTGCGCCGCCAGCCGGCCGGCGGCTCCTCGGCGGCGTTCCACAGCGAGTGCTGCTCCTCGTCGTTGACGACGACGGCGAAGTCGGTCATCTGGCCTCCCGCAGGTCGGCGATCGCGGCGACGACGCCGTCGATCGTTGGGGTGTCGAAGAAGACGTCGAGCGGCACGTCGACGCCGAGACGCTTGCGGATGCGGACCGCGATCTGGGTGATGGTGAGGGAGTGCCCGCCGAGGTCGAACAGGTCCTCGTCGGGCCCGATGTCGTCGATGCGCAGCACCTCCTGCCAGATGGCGGTGACTATGGCGGTGGTGTCGTCGCCGGTACCGGCGGAGCCCCCGGCCACGGCAGCGACGGCCGGACCGGCAGCGGGAGGATCCGCGGGCGCGGGCAGGGCGGCCCGGTCGAGCTTGCCGTTCGGGGTCAGCGGGAAGGCCGGCAGCTCGACGACGGCCGACGGCACCATGTAACCGGGCAGGGCCTGCGCCACGTGCTCGCGCAGCGCCGCCGGGTCCACGGTGCCGCCGGCGGGCACGACGTAGGCGACGAGGCGGGCGCGCGGGCCGTGCGGGTCGGCGAGGACCACCGCGGCCTGCGCGACCGTGGGGTGGGTGGCGAGCCGGGCCTCGATCTCGCCGGGCTCGATCCGGTGGCCGCGCAGCTTCACCTGGTTGTCGACCCGGCCGAGGAACTCCAGTCCGGAAGCGGCGCGCCGGACCCGGTCGCCGGTGCCGTAGATGCGGGCGCCGGGCGCGCCGAACGGGTCGGGACGGAACCGGTCCGCGGTCAGGCCGCCCCGGCCGCGGTACCCGTGAGCGACGCCGACCCCGCCGATCCACAGCTCCCCGGCGATGCCGTCGGGGACGGGCCGCAGCGCGTCGTCGAGCACGTGGAGGGTGGTGTTGGCGACGGGCCCGCCGATGGTGACGGGGGCGCCGGGCGCGATGTCGGCGAGGGCGGACCACACGGTGGTCTCGGTCGGCCCGTACGCGTTGACGAGCCGCCGCACGAGCGGGGCGAGCTGGTCCGCGAGGTCCGCCGGCAGGGCCTCGCCGCCGGTGACGGCGACCAGGTCGCCGCGGGTCAGCCCGGCCTCGAGCAGCAACCGCCAGCCGGACGGGGTGGCCTGCACGTGGGTGACGCCGTGGCGTTCGACGAGCCGCAGCTGGGTGGCGGCGTCGCGGTGCCGGTCCGGCGGCACGAGGACGATCCGGGCGCCGACGGTCAGGGGCAGCAGCAGCTCGACGGTGGAGATGTCGAACGACAGCGACGTGAGGCCGAGCCAGGTGTCGCCGGCGCCGGAGCCGAGGTGGTCGCGCATCGAGTCGACGAGGTTGGTGAGCGCGCCGTGCGGGACGGCGACGCCCTTGGGCTTCCCCGTCGACCCCGAGGTGTAGATGACGTAGGCGACGTCGTCCGCGGCCGGAACGGCGGGCGGGGTGCCGCCTCCGGACAATGCCACGCCGTCCGCGGCGGGGACGGGCGGCGGGGTGGCACCGGACAGTGTCACGTCGGCCGCCGCGGGGACGGGCGGGGAGTCGCCGCACAGGGTCACGTCGGTCTGGGTCAGGACGAGGGCGGCGCCGGCGTCGTCGCGGATGAACGCGATCCGCTCCGCCGGGTAGTCCGGGTCGAGCGGCAGGTACGCAGCGCCGGTCTCCAGGACGCCGAGGACCGCGACGAGCAGCTCCGCGGTGCGTGGCAGGGCGATCCCGACGAGGGACCCGGGCCCGATCCCCTGCCGCCGCAGGCGGTCCGCGAGGTCGCCGGCGGCGGCGGCGAGCCGCCCGTAGCCGATCCGCCGGTCCCCGCACACGACGGCCTCGGCGGCGGGGTCGGCGGCGGCCCGGGCGAGGAACCTGTCCACCACGGTGTCCCGCGGCGCGGGGCCGACCGTCGACACGTCCACCGTGGACGGCAGGGCCAGGTCGGCGACAGGGGTGTCGGGGGCGGCGACGGCGGCCGCGAGCAGCGCCTGGAACTCCTCCGCGACCTGTTCGGCGGCGAACGACCCCGCGACGAGGTGCAGGCTGCCCTCCACGATCGTGGGGCCCTCGACGAGCTGCAGGTTGGCGGTGCCGCGCACGGCGCCGGGGAACACCAGCCAGTCGACGGTGGTGTCGACGCCGTCGAAGGTGGGCGGTTCGGCCCGCCGCCGGTAGCTGACCGTCAGCGGGGCGAGCGCCGCGCGTGGGGTGAGCCGGACGGCGTGGCTGAGCGGGACGGCGCGGTGCGGGTACAGCTCCCGCAGCTGGGTCCGCAGCGCCCGGGCGAACGCGGCGAACGGCTGCGCGGGGTCCGGCGTGGTGCTGACGGGCAGCTCGTTGACGTGCAGGCCGATCCGCGGCACCGCCCGGTCCGCGGTGGACAGTTCGAGGGCGGTGGTAACGGTGCCGTTGCCGTATCGGCGCAGCAGCGCGTGCCAGGCGGCGAGGAGCAGCTCGAAGTGGGTGATCCCGAGAGTGGCGGCGGTCTCGGCGAGGGCGGCCGTGCCGACGGTGAACGGGACCGCGACGGCCCCGGCGCCGGGCGCGGGGTGCCGGAGGCCGGGCAGCTGCGGCGGGAGCGGCTCCTGCCACCGCGTGGCCCAGAACGTGGCCGCGGCGGCGGTGTCCACGATGGACGAGTCCGCCGGCGGGTCCGCGGTGGGCAGGGTGCCGCCGTTGTACGCGGTGGCGAGGTCGGCGACGAGGACCTGCTTGGAGGTGCCGTCGAAGACGAGGTGGTGCGCGACCACGCACAGCAGGTGCTCGCCGGGCGCGGTGCGCAGCAGCGTGAACCGCGCGAGGGGCCCGCGGCGCAGGTCGAAGGGCGCCGCGACGAGGTCCGCCACGTCCGCCTCGTGGCCGGACCGGACGACGAGGGTGACCTCGGCGCCGTCCGGCGCCAGCGCGACGAGGTCCTCGTCGACGGCGCCGGCGAGCACGGGGTGGCGGGCCACGACCGCGGCGACGGCGGCGCCGAGCCGGTCGACGTCGAGGGCGCCGGTGAACCGGATCGTCACCGCGAGGTGGTAGGCGGGCCCGGCGGCCAGGGTCTGCTCGGTGACCCACACGCCGTGCTGGGCGGGCGTCAACACGGCTGGGGCGGTCACGGTGGTCACGGTGGTCATCGGCCCGCCCTGTCGTCGTCGGGAAGCTCGGAAGGAGAGGGAGGAGAAGAAAGAGAGGGAGAAGCGGGAGAAGCGGGAGAAGCGGAAGGCTCGAGGAGCTCGCGGAGCGAGCGCTTGAGGATCTTGCCGTTGTCGTTGCGGGGCAGCCGGTCCAGGAACAGCACGCGGCCGGGGATCTCGTGCCCGGCGAGCCGTTCGAGCAGGAAAGTGCGCAGCTGCGGCGCGGTGAGCGGGCCGTCGGTGACGACCGCGGCGGCGACGGCGGCGCCGAGGACCGGGTGCGGCACGCCGAACGCGGCGGCCTCCCGGACCAGGGGGTGCTCGTGCAGGGCGTGCTCGATCTGCAGCGTCGACACCTTGTGCGCGCCGGACTTGATGACGTCGCGGTCGCGGTCGACGAGGTACAGGTAGCCCTCGTCGTCGAGCCGGCCGACGTCGCCCATCCGGACCCACCGGCCGTGGAAGACCTCCGCCGTGGCCTCGCCGTCGCCGTAGTACGAGCGGGCGGCGACCGGCGAGCGCAGCCACACGTCGCCGGCCTCCCCCACCGGCAGCGGCCGCCGGTCCGGCCCGGCGATCATCAGGTCGGCGGCGACGGTCGGGCGGCCGAGCGCGGCGGGTCGTTCGGGGTCGAACACCATCGACGTCTGCGCCGGGGCGGCCTCGGTCGAGGTGTAGTAGTTCACGATCGTCGCGCCCGGGAACGCGGCGGTGAGCTCCAGGGCGACCGCCGGTGGCAGGGCGGCGGCGGTGGAGCCGATGAGCCGCACCGTGGACAGGTCGTGTGTCTTGTGCACGCCGGCGTGCAGCAGCTCGATCGCCATGGCGGGGACGAGGAACACGGTGCCGACGGCGTGGCGCTCGACGAGCTTCGCGAAGCGGCCGGGGGTGAAGGTGCCGGCGGTGAGGGCGGCGGCGCGGGCGTTGAGCGCGTTGACGAGCATCGTCTGGCCGGCGTTGCTGCCGACGGGGAACGCGTGCAGGAAGTGCGCGGAGTGCGCGAGGGGGCGGCGGCGCGGGTCGAGGGTGCAGCCGTGGGCGAGGTTGGCGTGGTTGGCGCCGACGCCCTTCGGCACGCCCGTGGTGCCCGATGTGTAGAGGATCTGCGCCAGGTCCCGCGGCGAGGGCGGCGGCCCGTCGAAGGTCCCGCCGCCGAGGTCGGAAAGGGTCGCGGCCCGGACGCCGTCGGGAGAGGAGCGGCCGGCGGCGTGCAGCACGGCGGACGCGCCGCTGTGGGTGAGCACGTGGCGGACCTCGGCGGGGGCGAGCCGGTCCGACATCGGCACGGCGACGAGCCCGGCGCGCAGGACGCCGGTGAACGCGACGGCGTACTCGTGCCAGCCGCCGGTGCCGTAGTGCAGCGCGACCCGGTCGCCGGGCGCGAGGCCGCGGTCGCGGAGCCCGGCGGCGACCGCCCCGGCGCGGGCGTGCCACTCGCCGAACGTGACCCGCTCGTCCCCGGCGACGAGCGCGACCCGGTCCGGCTCGGTGGTGGCCCGGTGCGCGAGCAGCTCCACCAGCGTGGCCGGCACCGCCGGCGCCCGCCCACCCGTCCGCTGCGCGGGCACGGCCGGCGCGGCGGCCGGGCTCGCGGCGGCGGCCGGGACGGCGGCCGGGGTGGTGGTCATCGGGCCGGCTCCAGCTGCCGGGTTTCCTCGGCAGCGGGCACCGGGGTGCGGCGGCGCAGCTCCTGGATGCCGACGAGGTCGTCGGGCAGGGCGTCGGGCACGTCGGCGTCGAAGCGGCGCAGCACCGGAATCCGCAGCCCGGCGGCGACCATCGCGGCCATCGCGAGCCCGAACACGACGTACATGAGGGCGATCCCCCGGCCGGGCCCGGTGCCGATGACCGCGCCGACGGTCCCGGCGAGCGCGCCGCCGGGGGCGAGGAGCGGCTCGAAGAGCTTCGTGCCGAGGGGCGCGACGATGCCGTGGCCGATCGGCAGCGTCGACCAGGCGACCATGGTGTTCAGGGCGAAGACCCGGCCGTGGTACCGCTGCGGCACCTTCACCTGCACGATCGTGGTGTAGACGCCGTTGACGAGCGACAGCGCCGCGGAGAGGCCGAAGGCGCAGGCGCCGACGACCCACACGCTCGCGTGGGTGCCGCCGAGGACGGCGGCGGCGGCGAGGAGGGCGGCGAGGCCGAGCATGCCGCGCAGCCGCTGCCGGCGGGGGCCGCCCCAGAAGCCCATGGCGATGCCGCCGACGATGACGCCGGCGCCGCCGCACATGGCGACCCGCGCGGCGGTGCCGAGGTCGGCGAAGGACAGCACGAGCGGGGTCATGAGCAGGAACAGGGGGGCGAGGAAGATGTTCAGCCCGGCGAACCACAGCAGCATGGCCCGGAAGCCGCGGTGGTGCCACGAGTAGGCGAAGCCGTGCCTGATCTCCGCGAGGAGCGTCTCGCGGCGCCGCCACGGCAGGGTCCGCGGGAACTTCACGACGGCCAGGACGGTGATCGCGACGGTGTAGCTGAGCACGTCGATGACGAGGATGCCGCGCAGGCCGATGCCGGCCATGAGCCCGACGGCGATGAGCGGCACGACGAAGGCGCTGACGCCGCCGGCGAGCTGGACGATGCCGTTGGCGTGGCCGAGGTACTGCTTCGGCACGAGCTGCGGGACCGCGGAGGCGTACGCGAGCCGCTGGAACGTCAGCGCGATCGACAGGGCGGCGAGCAGCGGGTAGATGTGCCACGGGACGAGCGCGCCGGCGACGAGCAGGGCGAGCAGCGCGGCCTGGGTGGCGCCGGCGGCGATGTCACCGGCGAGCATCACCTTGCGCCGGTCGAACCGGTCGACGATCGCGCCGGCGACGGGCCCGGCGAGGATGCCGGGGAGCATGCCGATGACGGCGTAGAGGGCGTACCGGGCGACGGACCCGGTCTCCAGGTAGATCCAGATCGGCAGGGCGAACTCGGTGAGCGCGGAGCCGGTGATGGAGACGAGCTGGCTGAGCGCGACGATGAGGAACCGCGCCATCCCGGGCTGCGCCACCGGCTTCGCGTCCGCCGGGTCGGCCGGGGCGGGAGCGGCGGCGCCGGTGCCGTGCAGCCACCACGACGTCTCCCCCGCCGTCGTGGGCAGCCCTTCGACGGTGCCGCCGTGGGTGCGGGCGACGATCTGCGCGAGCTCCTTCGCCCGGTACTTGAGGAAGAAGTGCCCGGCCTCGTCGAGGAGCACGAGCGCGACCCGGTCGGAGACGAGCAGCCACTCCTTGTACCGCTCCTGGTAGAAGTCGGCGGCGGGGTCGCGGGTGCCCATGACGGACACGATCGGCGCGCGGAGGCGGGCTGCCGCATGGCCACCGCCGCCGTCGAGGGTGGCGGTGAAGTACTCCTCTGCGGCGACGGAGTCGCGGCGCATGTTGCCGATGATGAACTGCTTCTGGGTGTCGTCGAGGTCGGCGACGTCGGCGCCCATCGACGTGAGCCAGTTCTCGTAGACCCGGTTGCCGAGCAGCGGTTCGAGGGCCGCGAACCGGCTCAGGGCGCTCAGCACGCGGCTGCGCGGGCGGGCGAACGGGAACTGGGCGCCGATGTAGACCGCTTCGAGGTCCCGGCCGGCGTTCTCGAGGCGGCGGGCGACGGCGACGATGAGGGCGCTGCCGACGCCGCAGTGGCCGTACAGGGCGATCGGGCCGCTGACGCGCTCCTGGATCTCGGCGGCGACGCGGTCGGCGAGCTCCTCGAAGGGCAGGCGCTCCTCGGTGAGGCCGACGTCGTGCCCGGGGATCGCGACGGACCAGAGGGCGTGCCCGGCCGGCAGCGCGTCGGCGAGGGGCTGGTAGACGACGGCGCTGCCGCCGCCGTACGGGACGCAGACCAGCGACAGGTCCGGCGTGGACGAGGCCTTGGTGAGTTTGTGCAGCAGCCGCCGCGGCCCGCGGTCGTCCTCGGACATGGACGCGAACGCGGCCAGCTCGCGGATCGTCTTGAGGGTGAACACGTCCATGACGCTGACCGGCTGCCCGATGCCGTCCAGCTGCTTGCGGGCGCGGGCGACGACCTGGGTGGCGAGCAGCGAGTGCCCGCCGAGGTCGAAGAAGTCGTCGTCGACGCCGACGGACGGCAGGCCGAGGACGTCGGCCCAGATGGCGGCGAAGACCAGCTCCGCCGGGGTGGTCGGCGGGGCCGACTCGGCGCCGCTCGCGGCCGCGACGGGTGCCGGGAGGGCGCGGCGGTCGAGCTTGCCGCTGGGGCCGAGCGGGAGCTGGTCGAGACCGACGTACGCGCTGGGCACCATGTAGTCGGGCAGGCTCGCCTTCAGCGCCGACTTCAGCGCCGGCGCGTCCGGCTCGGCGACCCCGGTGAGGTAGGCGACGAGCCGCTTGTCGCCGGGCCGGTCCTCGCGGACGGTGACGGCGGCCTCGGTGACGCCCGGCTGGGCGCGCAGGGCGGCCTCGATCTCGCCGAGCTCGATCCGCAGCCCGCGGAGCTTCACCTGGTGGTCGATGCGGCCGAGGAACTCGATGGTGCCGTCGGTGCGCCAGCGGGTGAGGTCGCCGGTGCGGTACAGCCGGCCGCCGGGCGGCCCGAACGGGTCGGGGACGAACCGGGTGGCGGTGAGCCCGGGCCGGTCGTGGTAGCCCAGCGCCAGGCCGACGCCGCCGATGTGCAGCTCGCCGGGGACGCCGGGCGGCACCGGCTGGCCGGCGGGGTCGAGGACGTAGAGGCGGATGTTCTGGATCGGCGCGCCGATCGGGACCGTGTCCAGGTCGCCGGAGCACCGGAAGGCGGACACGTCGACGGCGGCCTCGGTCGGGCCGTACAGGTTCCACAGTTCGGTGCCGGGCAGCGCGGCGGCGAAGGCGCGGACGGCGTCGAGCGGAAGCTCCTCGCCGCTGCAGACGACCCGGCGGAGGCCGGTGCAGGCGGCGACGCCGTCCTCGGCGAGGAACATGGCGAGCATCGACGGCACGAAGTGGGTGGTGGTGACGCCTTCCCGCACGATCAGGTCGCGCAGGTAGGCGGCGTCCTTGTGCCCGCCGGGCTTGGCGAGGACGAGCCGAGCGCCGGTGATGAGCGGCCAGAAGAACTCCCACACCGACACGTCGAAGCTCGCCGGGGTCTTCTGGAGCACGACGTCGGTGCCGTCGAGCCGGTAGGTGCGCTGCATCCAGTCGAGGCGGTTGACGATGCCGCGGTGCGTGTTCGGCACACCCTTCGGCTTCCCCGTCGACCCCGACGTGTAGATCATGTACGCGACGTCGCCGGCCTCGGGCGCGTCCGGCACGGGCGGGAGCTTCCGGGCGAACGCCGACGGGTCGTCGAGGAAGATGACGGTCGCGGTCGTGTCCGGCACGGGCTGCCGGGACTGGGTCAGCAGCACCGGCGCGTCGGCGTCGGCGAGCATGAACGCGAGCCGGTCCGCCGGATAGTCGGGGTCCAGCGGCACGTAGGCGGCGCCGGCCTTGAGCACGCCGAGGAGGCCGACGACGAGGTCGGTGGAGCGTTCGGCGCTGACCGCGACGAGCCCGCCGGGGCCGGCGCCCTCGACGCGCAGCCGGCGGGCGACCCGGTCGGCGGCGGCCTCCAGCTCGCGGTAGGTGAGGCGCCGGTCCTGGAACTGCACGGCGACGGCGTCGGGGGTCCGGGCGGCCTGCGCGGCGATGAGCCCGGGCAGGGTCGCGCCGTCCGGGAAGTCGGCGGCGGTGTCGTTCCAGCGGTGCAGCACCTGGTCGCGCTCGTCCGCCTCCAGCAGGTCCACGGTGGACACCGGCGCACCGGGCCGGGCGACGACGGCGCGCAGCAGCTTGTCCAGGTGCCGGCCGAGGCGGGCGACGGTGGCCTCGTCGAACAGGTCGACGTTGTAGTTGAACGCCCCGCGCAGCCCGCTCTGGTCCTCCATGACGAACAGTTCGAGGTCGAAGCGGGTGCCGGTGGCGCGCAGGCCGAACGGGGTGACGTCGAGCGGGCCGGTGCCCCCGGCGAGGTTGGCGGCGGCGTAGTTCTGCACCGCGAGGACGGCCTGGAACACCGGTGAGCGGCTCACGTCGCGGGGCACGTTGAGCTCGGAGACCAGCTGCGCGAAGGGCAGCTCCTGGTGCGCGTACGCGGACAGGCACGTCTCGCGGGTGCGCTCGATCAGCTCGTCGAACGTGGGGTCGCCGTCGAGGCGGGCCCGCATCGCGAGGACGTTGACGAACATGCCGATGAGCCGTTCGAGCTCCGGCTCGGGCCGCCCGGCGATGGGTGAGCCGACGGCGAAGTCCCGCTGGCCGCTGTGCCGGGACAGCACGACCTGGAAGGCGGCGAGCAGCACCATGTAGACGGTGGCGCCGTGGGTCTTGGCGAGGCGGGTGAGCCCGTCGAGCAGCTCCCGGTCGATGTCGAAGCCGTACCCGGCGCCCTCGAACGTCTGCTGCTTCGGGCGTGGCCGGTCGGTGGGCAGCGCGAGGGGTTCGACGCCGGCGAGCTCGGTGCGCCAGTAGTCCACCTCGCGGGCGAGCGCGTCGCCGGTGAGCCGCCCGCGCTGCCAGGCGGCGAAGTCGCCGTACTGGACGGGCAGCGGCGGCACGGGTGACGGGACGCCGGCGGCGTGGGCGTCGTAGCCGGCGAGGACCTCGCCGACGAGCACCTCGCTGGACCAGCCGTCGCTGATGCTGTGGTGGGTGACGAGCAGCAGCACGTGGTCGTCGGCGGCCAGGCGGACCAGCAGCGCGTGCAGCAGCGGGCCGTGGACGAGGTCGAAGAGCCGGCCGACGGCCTCGTCGACGATCCTGGCGGCGGCGTCCTCGCCGGCGGCGTCGACGACCGTGAGCGTGACCGGCCCCGGTTCGGCGAGCTCCAGGACGGGCCGGCCGTCGTCGGTGACGGGGTAGCGGGTGCGCAGCGACTCGTGCCGGGCGACGACGTCGTCGAGCGAGCGGGCGAGCGCGGCCTCGTCGAGGGCGCCGCGCAGCCGGCGGGCGACCGGGATGTGATACGCGGCGGTCCCGGGCGCGAACTGCTCCATGAACCAGAGTCGTTCCTGGGCGAACGACAGGGGCGGGACGGTGCCTTCGGGCCGGGCCGGGATGGTGGGCCCGGTCTCGGCCGGGCGTCTGCGCAGTCGTGCGGTGAGCAGTGCCCGCTTCGTGGCGGACAGATCCTCCACGGTCATGCCGCCACCTCCGCTGCGCTCCGGCGTCGGCCTGACCTGACGGCTGTGCCCATGATGCCCATCCCTTCGCTTCGCTCCGGGCTGGTCATAACTGCTCCCCCGTGAGCATGTGCCGTGCAGTCTCTTCGTCCATCGCCTCGATCTCGGCGATGAGCAGCGCCTCGACGGCCTGGGCGAACCCGGCGACGGTGCGGTGGGTGAACAACGTGCGGATCGGGACGCTCAGGTCGACGGCGGCGCGGACCCGGGCGACCATGCGGGTGGCGAGCAGCGAGTGGCCGCCGAGGTCGAAGAAGTCGTCGTGCGCGCCGACCTTCTCCACGCCGAGGACTTCGGCCCAGACCCCGGCGACGAGGTCCTCGGCGTCGGTGCGGGGCGCGACGTAGCCGGCCGACGAGCGGACCTCGGGATCCGGGAGGGCGGCCTTGTCGAGCTTGCCGTTGACGGTCAGCGGCAGGGCTTCCAGCGGCACGACCGCCGTCGGCACGAGGTGCGCCGGCAGCGTCGCGGCAAGCGCTTGCCGCACGGCCGAAGGGTCCAGTGATGCCGGTGTCACGTAGCCGATGAGGGCGTCGGTGCGGGCGATGACGGCGGCCTGGCCGACGTCCGGCAGCGCCAGGAGGGCGGCGGTGACCTCGCCGGGTTCGATGCGGTAGCCGCGGACCTTGACCTGCTCGTCGAGCCGGCCGAGGAACTCCAGCTGCCCGTCGGGGCGCCACCGGACGCGGTCGCCGCTGCGGTACCGTCGGGCGCCGGGCGGGCCGTCGGGGTCGGGTTCGAACGCCTCGGCGGTGCGGCCGGGCCGGCCGAGGTAGCCGTGGGCGAGGCCGGCGCCGCCGATGCGCAGCTCCCCGGGGACGCCGGGCGGCACCCGGCGGCCGTGCCGGTCGGTGACGGCGAGGGTGGTGTTCCACAGTGGACGGCCGATCGGCGGCCGTTCGCCGGACCGGTCGCCGGTGAGGTCGGCGGCGGTGGCGATGATGGTCGTCTCGGTGGGGCCGTAGGAGTTGACGAGGCGGACCCGGTCGCCGAAGGCCGCGGTCCACCGGGCGACGGCGGCCGCCTCGACCTGGTCGGCGCCGAGGATGACCAGGCGCAGCCCGGCCGGCCACGGCACGCCGCCGAGGTCGTCGACCAGGCGGTGCCAGTACGGCGTCGGCAGGTCCAGGACGGTGACGCCCGCCCCGGCCGGGGACGCGAGGAAGTCGGGCAGGTCGGCGTCGGCGAAGACCACGGTGCCGCCGGCGGTCAGCGCCGGCCACAGCTCCTCGGCGTGCGTGTCGAAGCTCAGCGCCGCGAACTGGGCGACGGTGTCGGCGGCGGTGATGCCGTAGCCGTCGCGCATCCAGGCGGCGCGGGCGGCCAGGGCCCGGTGCGGGACCAGGACCCCCTTCGGGGTGCCGGTGGAGCCGGAGGTGTAGATGACGTAGGCGGCGTCCTCGGGGTCCGGGTCCACGGGCGCGGCGGCGCCGGTCGCCGTCACCGGGATCGTCCGGACGCCGTCGAAGTGCTGCCCGCCGGTCACGACGACGCCCGCGCCGCTGTCGGCGACCATGAAGGCGAGGCGGGCCGGCGGGTACGACGGGTCGAGCGGCAGGTAGGCGGCGCCGGCCCGCCAGGCGGCGAGCATCGCGACGACGGCCTCGGGGCCGCGGGGCAGGCAGACGCCGACGATCCCGGGCGCGCCCGCCTCCCGCAGGGCGCCCGCCAGGCGGCCCGACGCGTCCCAGAGCTGCGCGTAGGTCATGCCGTCGAGGGCGGCCTTGTCCGGGTGCCCGGCCGCCCGGGACGCGACCCCGTCCAGGACGGTGCCGGTCGGCGGGGCGCCGGCCGTACCGGCGAAGACCGCGGAGCTCAGGAACGCCTCGTCGGCCTCGGTGAGGACGGGCAGGTCACGGACCGGGGTGTCGGGGGCGGCGACCGCGGCGCGCAGCAGCACCTCGAAGCGCTCGGCGAGGGCGGCGACCGTCCCGGGGCGGAACAGGTCGCTGCGGTAGCCGAAGACGCAGACGAGCTCGTCGCCGGAGCGCCAGACGTCGAGCATCACGTCGACCTTCGTCTGCGCGTGACCGCCGTCGATCTCCACCGCGGTCAGCGGGCCGAACGGGTGCGGCCCGCCGTGCCGGTCGCCGTCCTGGCTGTGCACGGTGAGCAGGGTCTGGAACAGCGGGTTGCGCGACAGGTCCCGCTCGACCCGCAGCTCGTCGAGGAGCCGCTCGAACGGCATGTCCTGGTGCGAGAACGCGCCGAGCGCGGTCCGGCGGGTGGCCTTCAGCAGGTCCCGGAACGTGCCGCCGCCGCTGAGGTCGGCGCGCATGACGAGGGTGTTGGAGAAGTAGCCGACGAGCGGCTCCAGGTCGGGGTCGTTGCGGCCGGCGACCGGCACGCCGACGCTGACGTCGTCCTGCCCGGTGTGCCGCTGGAGCAGCAGCTGGTAGGCGGCGAGCAGCACCATGAACGAGCTGACCCGCTGCTCGCGGGCGAAGGCGTCCAGCGCCGCGGCGCCCGGGACCCGGCGGGTGTGGAAGGCGCCGTCGGACGTCTTCGAGGTGGGCCGCCGCAGGTCGGGCTGCAGTTCCAGCACGGCGGCGCCGGCGAGCTGCTCGCGCCAGAACGTGGTGTCCTGCTCGGCGCCGGCGGCGCGCTGGGCCCGCGCGTAGGCGGCGTACGTGGTGGGCAGCGGCGGCTCGTCGAAGGTGCCGGCGTAGCGGCGGGCGAGCTCGTCGCGCAGCACGTTGAGCGACCAGCCGTCGGCGACGATGTGGTGCACGACGAGACTGAGCACGTGCTCGTCACCGACAGTGACCAGCGTGGCACGCAACAGCGGGCCCTCGGCGAGGTCGAACGGGGCGTTGCTGCGCTCGGCGAGCAGCGCGGCGAGGTCCTCCTCGGCGCAGGCGACCTCGTCCAGGACGGGGGCCGGGCCGGCCGTCGCGAACGGGCGGCCGTCGACGGCCGGGAACCTGGTGCGCAGCGTCTCGTGCCGCTGGGCCAGGCCGTCCAGCGCGGCGCGCAGCCCGGCCGGGTCGAGCTCACCGGCGAGCCGCAGCACCAGCGGGATGTTGTAGGAGGCGTCACCTGGGTCGAGCTGGTCCAGGAACCAGAGCCGTTCCTGCCCAAAAGACAAAGCTCCCGACACGAGTCCCCCTCTCGTCGGCGTGACCATCGGTAAGGTACGAGTCGATACGTAAACTGTCAACAATCCTTACGATTAACCTAGTGAATCGACGGCGATGAGCCCGTCGATGCCGGTTCGCGCCGGGCGGGCCCGCATCGTCGCGCGGCGGTACGATGAGCGCCGGTTCGGACATGAGCCGCGGGCGCGACAGCGCCCATTCCGTGCACGGGCCGAGTGGGTCGGCTTTGAGCTCCGAGGATTGCGCTTCATGTCCGTGTACCGATCTGTCGATCGACCAGACAGCTCTCCCGCGGCGGCGCCGCGGACCCAGCCGCACACGGAGCGGCCACGGCTGAGCGGGCCGGCGGCCCGGGCGAGCGCGCGGGTCGCCGCGGAGGCGAGCCGGGCGGCCGCCAGGCAGGCCCGGCTGGCCTCCGCGATGCTGCGGGAGCGGCAGCAGGAGGTCGCGGCGGCCCGGGCCCGGCTGCTGGAGCTCTTCGAGCAGGTGGCCCCCCGCCTCGCCCGCGCGCAGGGCTCCTTCCTGGCCGGGGCGGCCACCCGCGTCCCACCCGCCGGCGAGAACGCCTCTCCACCGCCCGGGCAGGACCGGCGGTCACCGACCCAGGCGTGATCGACTCGGGGTGATTGCTGCGATTCGGCGACCATCCGCGGGTATCACCTCTTCAAGCGCCCCGGCGAGAGGGAGACTTGAGGGGGCGCGCGGCGCGACCGCCCCCGCGTGCCGCCACAGGAGTCAGATGGACCTGACGATCACGGTGTCATCCCAGCGCGACGAGGACCTCGTGGAGGTCGCCGGCTCGGTCGACTACGCGACCGTGCCGTACGTGCGGCAGGTGCTGTTCGAGCTGTTCGACGCCGGACGGTGCCGGATCGTCCTCGACGCCTCCCGGCTGCGGGTCATCGACGCCGCCTCGATCAGGAACCTGCTGTGGCTGCGCGAGCGCGCCGGGCAGCTCGGCGGCGAGCTGCGGCTGGTGGGCGCGACCGGCGCCGCGTTGACCGCGCTGGAGATCACCGGCGTCGCGAAGCAGTTCGGGGCGTACGACCGGGTCTGCCGGCCCGAGCGGGCCGACCGGCGCGTCGTCGACCTCGGCAGCCTGCGCCCCGGCCCCGACCAGTGGCCCATCGAGGTGACCGGCCTGCTCGACCGGCTGCACGCGATGCCGGCCGGCGGGCCCGACCGCGGCCGGGCCCGCGAATCGATCATCGAGCTGTGCCTGCCCGCCGCGCACCGGCTGGCGCGGCGCTACGCCGGCGCCGGGGAGCACCTCGACGAGCTCACGCAGACCGCGTCGCTGGCGCTGGTCAAGGCCGTCGACGGCTTCGACGCGTCCCGCGGGGTGGAGTTCGGCGCATACGCGACACCGACCATCGTCGGCGACCTCAAGCGGTTCTTCCGCGACCAGACCCCGGGCATCAGGATGCCGCGCCGGCTGCAGGAGCTGCGCCTCGCCGCGGGACTCGCCCGCGACGACCTCACCCAGCGGCTCGGCCGCTCGCCGACGGCTGCCGACGTCGCCGCGGACCTGGGCGTCGGCGAGGAGGAGGTCGTGGAGATGCTCGGCGCGGCGTTCGCGGACCGGCCGCTGTCGCTGAACGCGCCGGGCCCCGGGTCCGACTTCGACAACGCGACGCTGATCGACGCCCTCGGCGGCGACGACCCGGCGTTCGGCCTGGTGGAGTACCGCAGCTCGATCGCGGTCGTCATGGCCGAGCTGCCGGAGCGCACCCGGCGGATCATCAGCCTGCGCTTCTACGGCAACCTCACCCAGGCGGAGATCGCCCGCGAGCTCGGCCTGTCGCAGATGCACGTCTCGCGGCTGCTGCAGCAGACGCTCGACCTGCTGCGCCGACGGCTGACGGAATGAGCACGGTGGCCGCCCCGAGGGCCGTCGTCGTGGTCGGCGCGTCCGCGGGCGGCGTCGAGGCGCTGCGGACGCTGATCGCCGGCCTGCCCGCCGACCTGCCCGCCGCGGTCTGCGTGACCCTGCACATCCCGCCGACCATGGTCAGCGCCCTGCCACGGATCCTGTCGCGGGCCGGCGCCCTGCCCGCCAGCCATCCGGCCGACGGCGCGCCGCTGCTGGCCGGTCACGTGTACGTGGCACCCGCCGACCGGCACCTGCTGCTCGACGGCGACCACGTCCGGCTGTCGCCGGATCCGCAGGAGCACGGGCACCGGCCGGCGATCGACCCGCTGTTCCGGTCGGCGGCACGGCACTGGGGGGCGCTGGTCGCCGGGGTGGTGCTGTCCGGCAGCGGCGACGACGGCACCAGCGGGCTGCGGGCGGTCGTGGCTCGTGGCGGTGCGGCGTTCGCGCAGGCACCGCAGGAGGCGCTGTTCCCGCGGATGCCCCGCAACGCGGCCGAGCGCGTCTCCGGCTGCCACGTCCTGCCGGTGGCCCGCCTCGCCCCCGCGCTGGCGGCCTTCGCCGCGGCCGTCGCCGGCGCCGACGTCACGCGTCCGGACCCGCCGCACCCGTCGCCCACCGAGCCGCCGCGATCGGTGCCCGGCCTGCCGGACCTGCCGGCGGGGGTGGCGGACGCGCTCCGGGTGGCGGTGCGCAGCCTCGAGGAGAAGGCCGAGCTGAGCGAGCGCATGTCGGCCACGGCGCTGGACCGCGGCAGCGCCACGACCGCCGACCGCTACCGGAGGGCGGGCGCCGAGGCGTCCCGCGCCGGCGCGGTGATCCGCGAGTTGATCATCCGGATCGGCGCCGCCGGGCCGTAGCGCGACGCACCCCCGTGGCGGCCGTGTCGGCGCCGGTCCCGGGCGGTACGGTTCGTCGGTGACGGGTGTTGCGGAAGGGCGACGATGACCGGGCCGGACTACGCCTTCGAGGCGCTGCTGACGTACCTCAAAGAGGCACGGGGCTTCGACTTCACGGGGTACAAGCGCTCCAGCCTGATGCGCCGGGTCAACCGGCGGATCGCGCAGCTCGGCATGCACGGCTACAGCGAGTACCTCGACCAGCTCCAGGTCCACCCCGACGAGTTCACGACGCTGTTCAACACGATCCTCATCAACGTCACGAGCTTCTTCCGTGACTCGGAGCCGTGGGACTACCTGCGCACCGAGCTGATCCCGCGGATGCTGGCCGAGTCGAAGCCGGACGCGCCGCTGCGGATCTGGAGCGCCGGGTGCGCGTCCGGCGAGGAGGCGTACACCCTGGCGATGCTGCTCTGCGAGGTGCTCGGCCCCGACGAGTTCCGGCGCCGGGTCAAGATCTACGCGACGGACGTCGACGAGGAGGGCCTCACCCAGGCCCGGCAGGCCGTCTACAACGAGCGTGACGTGCAGGCCCTGCCCGACGGGATGCTGGAGCGCTACTTCGACGTCGCCGGCAACCGGTACACCTTCCGCAAGGACCTCCGCCGGTCGGTCATCTTCGGCCGCAACGACCTGGTCCAGGACGCGCCGATCTCCCGCATCGACCTGCTCGTCTGCCGCAACACCCTGATGTACTTCAACGCCGAGACGCAGGCGCGGATCCTCACCAGGTTCCACTTCGCGCTGGCGCCGGCCGGGCTGCTGTTCCTCGGCAAGGCGGAGATGCTGCTGAGCCACGCCAGCCTGTTCGCGCCGGTCGACCTGAAGCGGCGCGTGTTCCGCCGGGCCGCCCGCCCGGCGTTCCTCGGCGACCCGGTCCTGGCCGTCCCGGCGCCGGCGCTCGACGCCTCGCGGCTCACCGGCCTGGACCGGCTGCGGCACGAGGCGTTCACGGCCGGCCCGGTCGCGCAGATCGTGATCACCGCCACGGGGGTGGTCGCGCTCGTCAACCATCAGGCGGAGACGCTGTTCGGGCTGTCGTCCGCGGACTGCGGCCGGCCGTTCCGCGACCTGGACCTCTCCTACCGGCCGGTGGAGCTGCGCGGGCACATCGAGAAGGCCAAGACCGACCGCCGGGTCGTCCGGGTCGCCGACGTGCAGTACACCACCGGCCAGGGTGAGAAGCTCCACCTCGACGTGCAGATCCACCCGCTCACCGACGGCTCCGGCGAGCTGCTCGGCGCGGCGATCGTCTTCCAGGACATCACCACGGCGCGGCGCCTGCAGCAGGAGCTGGAGCACTCGAACCAGCAGCTGGAGGCGGCGTACGAGGAGCTGCAGTCCACCAACGAGGAGCTGGAGACCACCAACGAGGAGCTGCAGTCCACGGTCGAGGAGCTGGAGACCACCAACGAGGAGCTCCAGTCCACGAACGAGGAGCTGGAGACGATGAACGAGGAGCTGCAGTCCACGAACGACGAGCTGCAGGCCATCAACGAGGAGCTGCAGGACCGCACCGGGGAGGTGCACGAGTCGAACGTCTTCCTCCAGGCGATCCTCAGCAGCCTGCGCTCCGGGGTCGTCGTGCTCGACCCGGAGCTGCGCGTCATGGTCTGGAACCGGCGCATGGACGACCTGTGGGGCATCCGCGCCGAGGAGGCCGTCGGCCAGCACTTCCTCAACCTCGACATCGGCCTGCCCACCGACCAGCTCCGGCCGCTGATCCGCTCGGTCCTCGGCCCCGGCCCGGCCCAGGACCACCTGACGCTGAGCGCCATCAACCGGCGCGGCCGCCCGACCTCGCTGCGCATCGCCGCGAACCTGCTGGTCGACGGCAACGACACCGCCGCCGGCGCCATCCTCGTCATGGACCCGGTGACCCCCACCGAGGACCCCACCCAGCCGGACCCGGCCGCCGCCGTCGACGAGCACCAGACCGGGCACTAACCCCCCGGTCCCGCCCCTCAGGGGCGCAGGGTGCACCAGACGGTCTTGCCATCCGCGGTGCGGGTGGCGCCCCAGGCCACCGTCAGCGCCTCGACGATCATGAGGCCGCCGACGCTGCCGGCCGGGGCGGACAGGCGGGGCAGCGAGGGCGCCCGGTCGCGGACCGCCAGGTGCAGGTACCGCCCGCGGGTCGACACCCAGGCGGTGACCGGCGCGGCCCCGTGCCGGAACGCGTTGACGACCAGCTCGGTGATCACCAGCTCGGCGGGGCCGGTGAGCGCCTCGCGGCCGTGCCGCCGGCAGAAGGCCCGCACCACGTCGCGGGACTGGGCAAGGCCCCCGGCCAGGCCCCCGACCAGGCCATGGACGTCCCACCCGACCTGCACGGCCCCCTCCTGCCGGGCCGCCAGCGCCTCCGCCTCCGCCAGGCCCGCGGCGACCGCCGTGTGCCGGACGATCGCGAAGCTGTCGAGGTCACGGGCGACGGCGGGCGCGGCCGAGTGGATGACGATCTGCGCGCCGGGCCAGGCGGCCGCCGCCCGCGACAGCGAGAGGAACACCGTCAGCGCGACCGGGTCGGCGACCGTCACCCCGGCGAGGTCGACGAGCACCGCGGCCGGCTCCCCGGCCAGCGCCTTGAGCACGGCCTGCCGGAGCACGGCCGCGGTGAGCGGGTCCAGCGTGCCCCGCGCGGTCACGTAGGCCAGCGGCGGCCTGTGCTCCAGGTCGCAGACGAGGAGGTCGGCCGGCACGGGTCGACTGTAGCCCCGGACCGGCCCCGCCGCGCGCGGGGCCGGCCAGGGGCGTCAATCTCTGCCCACCGCACAGTGACGACCAGGTCGCCGCCAAGGCGCGCACGCTGCTCGCCGAGGCGGCCCGCACCGCGTCCATCGCCGCCGGTTCGCGGACCGACGTCAACGGCGACGGCCGCGACGGCATCCTGGCGTTCACCCAGAACGCGAGCGCCGACGTCTACGTGGCGCCCTCCACCGGCAGCGCGTTCGCGGGCACGTCGGTGAAGTGGCACGACTTCTTCTCCATCGGCGGCGAGACCGCCTCGACCGGCGACGTGAACGGCGACGGGAAGGACGACATCGTCACGTTCGCGCACAGCAACACCGGCGACGTGTACGTGGCGCTGTCCACCGGCACGTCGTTCGGTGCCGCGCAGAAGTGGCACGACTGGTTCGCGCCCGGCGCGGAGATCGGCGCGGTCGGCGACGTCAACGGCGACGGCAAGGCCGACATCATCACCTTCGCCCAGGGCCCGGCGAGCGCCGCCGACGTCATCGTGGCCCTGTCCACCGGCACGTCGTTCGGGGCCGCACAGCAGTGGCACGACCTGTTCGCGGTCGGCGCCGAGCTGCCCCGGGTCGGCGACATCAACGGCGACGGCAAGGCCGACATCGTCACGTTCACCTGCGACGCCGACGCCGACGTCTACGCCGCGGTCTCCACCGGCACGGGCTTCGCCGGCACGACCGTGAAGTGGAACGACTTCTTCTGTCTCGCCGGTGAGTTCCCGTACCTCGCGGACGCCAACGGCGACGGGAAGGACGACATCGTCGTGTTCACCAAGGGCGCCACCAACGACGTGTACGTCGGCATCTCGACCGGGTCTCCACGCTGCACGCGGAGGTGGCGAGCAGCGCGCCGGCGGTGAGCAGGGCGAGCGTGCTGGTACGGGTACGCATTGATCGCTCCTGGTGGATGGGGGTGGGGTGTCAGACGACGCTGCGGTGCAGCTTCTGCAGGCCGGCGGCGGCCACGATGACCAGGCCCTTGATGAGCAGCTGGACGTTGGCGCCGATGTTGTTGAGCGCGAGGATGTTGTTGAGGATGCCGAGCAGGAGCGCGCCGGCCAGGGTCCCGCCCATCGAGCCGGAGCCCCCGGACAGGCTGGTGCCGCCGATCACCACCGCGGCGATGGCGTCCAGCTCGTACCCGGCACCGTCGTTGGGGCTGCCCTGGTTGAGCTGGCCCGCGTGGACGATCCCGGCCACCGCCGCGAGGAGCCCGGCGATGGCGAACACGGCGACCTTGACCCGGGTGACCGGGACGCCCGAGAGCCGGGCATGCTGCTGCGGTACGGCATCGGCACCTTGACCGTGACGCCGCCGGAGGTCTGGTCGGCGTTGGTGACGAGGGGCCAGCTGAACGGCGCGCCGAGGTTGCCGTTGACGAGGTTCTGCAGGCCGGTGTCGACGACGGTGACGCCGTCGAGCTCGATGCGGATCCAGCCGGTGGCGCTGACGTCGCCCTCGTCGCGGGTGAACCAGATCGACTGGATCTCCCCCGGGCCGCGGTCCTCGGCGAGCACGCAGCCGCCGTCGATGCGCAGGCAGGAGTAGGTGCCGCCGAACCCGTCGTCGTTGGAGCCGTCGCGGCCGAAGCTGGAGAACTGCTTCGTCCTGGTGCCGGCGGACAGGGTGAGCAGCCGGTCGAGGCGGCGGTAGGTCTCCCAGCCGACCGGGCCCTTGTCGTCGGGGACCGCTGCGGCGGCGGGGGTCGCGGTGGCGCCTTGGACCACTGTGCCGAGGACGGTGAGGAGCGGGATCAGCAGGACGGCGACGGCGGCTCTTCGCAGGACGCGCATGATGGTGTCCCTTCAGGGAAATCGATTACCCGCAAGTAGGCGACCAACATCCAGGTCCGTCAATATGTAGGAAGGTTTCGGCCCGCGGTTGTGCGAGAAATCGATTTCCCGCACCGTGACGGCGCTGGCGCGCGGGTGTCAACGGCGCGCGTGGCATCATTGCGCTCCTGGGGAGCCGCGGACGTCTTGAGATCCGGCCTGGAAGGATGGGGTCATGGCGACCATCTACGACGTCGCACAACGGGCGCAGGTCTCCCCCGCCACCGTCTCCCGCGTGCTCAACGGGCGGGCCAGCGTCGACCCCGACATGGTCGTGCGCGTGCAGGACGCGGTGCGCGAGCTCAACTACCGGCCCAACTCGGTGGCCCGCAACCTGCGCCGCAGCCGCACCACGCTGTGGACGGTGATCATCTCCGACGTCGGCAACCCGTTCTTCACCGCGATGGTCCGCGGCGTCGAGGACGTCGCCCAGCGGGCCGGCTACTCGGTCGTGCTGTGCAACAGCGACGAGGACCCGGCGAAGGAGGCGCAGTACGTCACCGCCGCCCTGCAGGACCAGATGGCCGGGGTGATCATCTCCAGCTCCGGGCACGCCGCGAACGTGAACCGGCTGATCGAGGCGGGCACGCCGGTCGTCGCCATCGACCGCCAGATCAGCGGGGCCAACGTCGACAGCGTCCTGGTCGACAACGAGCACGGCGCCCACATGGCCACCGCGCACCTGCTCGAACGCGGCTACCGCCGCATCGCCTGCATCACCGGCCCGCGGAAGGTGTCCACGGCCGCGCAGCGGCTGCGCGGCTACCAGCAGGCGCTGCGCGAGCGGGGCTTCGCGACCTCGGCGGCGCTGGTGCGCTACTCCGACTACCGCGAGGAGGGCGGCTACGCCGCGATGGCGTCGCTGCTGGACGCCGGCGACCCGCCGGACGCGGTGTTCGCCGCCAACAATCTCATGACCGTCGGCGCGGTCGAGTGCGTCGTCGACCGCGGCATCGCCGTCCCCGCCGGCATGGGCGTCATCGGCTTCGACGACATCCCGTGGGCGCACCTGGTGCGACCGTCGCTGTCGACGGTCTCGCAGCCGACGTACGAGCTGGGCCGGACCGCGGCGATGCTCCTCGCGGAGCGGATCACCGAACCGGACCGGCCCGCCTCGACCGTCACCCTCCAGACGACGCTGAAGGTGCGCGAGAGCAGCCTCAAGCCCTAGAGCTTGACGTCCCCGCACAGGTGCACGACGACGCCGAGCCCGTGCAGCATGGCCGCCTTCGCCAGCAGGGCCCGGTCGGCCGCGGCGGCGTCCGGGGCGTAGGCGACCTGCACGTGGTTGGCCTTGTGCCGGGCCATGAGCTGGTCCCGGTCCACCCCGTGCAGCACCGCGTGCATGATCGGCCACTGCCGGTCGGTGGCGTCCAGCCGGCGCCGGGTCTCCTGCGCCGGCAGCTCCCGCACGCTCGCCCGGCCCAGGTCGGCGTGCAGCACGCCGTCCATGATGAACACCCGCGACCACACGATCTCGCCCGGCTTCGACACGCCACTGAGCGTGCCGCCGCCGAGCGGGAAGAACATCGGCGGCTGGCGCATGCTGTAGCTCTTGTCGTAGCCGCCGTTGTGCGAGGCGGGGACCGAGCCGGAGATCTCGAAGACCCAGACGAACTCGCCCTCGTACTGCTCGCCCCAGCGGATGTCGTGCAGGGTGGTCGCCGGGTCGAAGCCCATCGCGTTCCACAGCCGGTTCGTCAGCAGCGCGTCGACGGCGACCCCCTCGTCGACCTCGTTGAAGTGCGGCAGGGGCGCGCCCGCGTACAGCTCCCTGGCGCCGTCGCGGCTGCGCACCGGCGGGCGCTCCACGTTGTTGAGCAGGCCCTCGGCCAGGTCGCTGGCCGGCACCACGTCCTTGAGCCCCTGCTGGTACTGGATCCCGACCGCGTCGAGGCCGAAGTCGTCGCTGATCCGCAGCGCCGCGACGTACATCCTGCACTGGCTGAGCACCTGCGCCTCGGTCAGCTCGGTGGCCTCGTCGGTGCCGAAGTGGAACGTGAACCCGCGGTCGTCCAGCCACGATGTGACCGCGGCCGCCTCCGCATCGGTGACCTTCAGCATCTCCGCGACGAGCGCGCTCTGCGACAGCCGCTCCTTGTAGATGCCGAGCGGGTTGAGCAGCTCGTCGTCGAAGATCGCGTTGTACATGCCCATGCAGCCCTCGTCGAAGACGCCGATGATCGCCTTCTCGTCGCGCAGCTGCTCGGCGAGCGCGGTTCCCAGGACGACCTCCGGTGCCTCCTGGTCGAGCGCCGGCAGGTCCCGGACGTGCGACAGGTCGTGCGCCACGGTGCCGGTCTCCAGCCACTCGCGCAGCCCGTCGACGGCCCAGTCGTCGGTGAAGTCCTCGCTCCACAGCGCCGAGTGCGCCACGCCGGCCTTGGTGAGGCTGGCGGTCAGGTTGAGCAGGCCGACCAGCCCGGGGAACGCGCCGGACCAGTTCGCCACCACCAGGATCGGGCCCTGATGGGTGCGCAGGCCGGCGAGCACGTGGTGGCTGTACTGCCAGACGGCCTCCACCACGATGAGCGGCGCGTCGCGCGGGACGTGCTTGAACACCTCGATCCCCATGCGCTGGCTGTCGATGAAGCCGTGCCCCTTGACCTCGTCGAACTCGTGCGCCCGTCGCGCCTGCCAGCCGAGCCGCGCCAGGGCCGCGGTCACGTCGGCCTCCAGCCGCTGCTGCGTCGGCCAGCACCGCAGGTTGGCGCTGGGCCGCAGGTCGCCGCTCGTCACCAGGTACGCGGTGACCGGCTCGGCGGCCGGACGCTCCAACGGGACCGGGAGCTGGTACGGACTGGTCATGGGGTTCCTCCGGTTGACTCGGTGCCGGCTGCCAGGCGGTGGCTGATGCCGGCGGTGGCCGGGTACAGGTCGAGGTACAGCTGGTAGCGCTCGTGATCGCACCGGACGTCGCCATGCCGGCGGCGAGGTTGCGCGTGCCGGGGAACGCCCCCGTGGTCCCCCACAGCACCGGCGACGTGTTCCGCACGTCGGTGGTGTGCACCAGGAACATCGTCGTGCCGTACATCAGCATCAGGTCGCCGAGCCGCTGCGCGCCGACGCTGACCGCCTCCGACCAGGCGTCGATCGTCCCCGCCACGACCGGCGTGCCCTGCCGCAGCCCGGTCTCGGCGGCGGCCGCCGGGGTGACGCCGCCGATGACGTCGCCGGGCCAGACCAGCGGCGGCAGCGCGACGCCCCCGGCCAGGTCCGCCGCCCACGGCTCGTGCCAGGTCTGCGCCGTGGCGTCGTACATCGGCGTGCACTGGCTGGCCGAGTGCTGGTCCAGGTAGTACGCCCCGGTGAGCCGCCACCCGAGCCAGCTGGCCGGCATGAACAGCCGCCGCGCGGCCCGCCACACCTCCGGCTCGTGCTCGGCGACCCAGGCCAGCTTCGGCCCGACGCTCTGCGTCGACAGCGCCGACCCGGTCCGCTCCCGGATCACGTCCGCCCCGCCGAGCTCCGCCGTCAGCCGCGCGATCTGGGCGATTGCCCGGGTGTCGACGCCGTACAGGATGCCGGGCCGCAACGGGAGGCCGGCGTCGCCCGTCAGGACGACGCACGGCCCCATCCCGCTCACCCCGACGGCCGTCACCTCACCCGGGTGCGCCGCCAGCAGCTCCCGGACGATCGAGACGGCCTCGCCCCACCACAGCTCCGCGTCCATCTCCACATGCCCGGGCCGCGGCGTCTGTACGTCGTGCCCGCGCACCGCGGTCGCGATGATCGCACCGTCCCCGGCGACGAGCACCCCCTTGGTACTCGACGTCCCCACATCGATGCCGATAACCATCCCGCTGCCCGACATGGCAACAAGATGTCAGAAATCGATTTCCCCGTCAATGCTGCACTTCCGCCCCACCGCTGTCGCGGCGGGTCCCGGCGGGGATGCTCACCCGACCGCTGTCCTTCCGCCCCACCGCTTGCGCGGCGGGTCCCGGCGGGGATTCTCACCCGCACCCCAATGCTCGCTGCGCTCGCACTGCCAGCGCTGCGCGCGGCAGCCTCACGCGCCTGCGCGCGGCATCCCGGGCGCCCTGTCCGTCCTGGTCAAGCGGCGCGCGGCGGGCCCGGTGCGGGTGCTGGCGAAGGTCGCCGCGTCGAGCCACACGCTGTCCAGGTCGATGTTCACGACGAGCCGGCCAGCCCGCCGCGACGGTTTCCGGCCGGTCCGACGTGCCCCCCCC